>JANPAO010000073.1:0-1751 GCA_031429955.1 Phenylobacterium sp.
GTGCTGGTGCGGAGGAGGGCTCGAAAGATCGACCCTGCGCGATTGTTGTCGCGGCCCCACGTCAACAAAACGGCGAGATCGCGGTGATCGTGGCACCTATCACCCACGCGCGGCCGGATGATCCATCTGAGTCCCTCGAAATGCCGCCTGCGGTCAGCCGTGCGCTTGGGCTTGACGATCAACGGCATTGGCTACGACTCGATGAGCTCAATCGATTTGCTTGGCCAGGATACGATCTGCGGACCATTCCGGGGAAACCTGGCGAGTACGCCTACGGAATGCTTCCCCGGCCCTTGTACGAGCAACTCCGCGCAGCAATCCTTGACCGTCAGAGGTCGAAGGCATTCAGCGTTCAACGTCGAGACTGACGGGAAGTCGATCTCCTAAGGCCAGCGGGTCACGAGGGACTTCGACAAAAGGAGCAACACGCGTATCTCAAGGAACATGGACGACGCGTTCGAGCCTGCCTTGGTCAATTTCGAACTCGGCGGCCAATAGTTGTTCAGTGCGAAACTCTCACTTGGCCAGGAGATTGACCGATCCCCTCATGTCCCGGCGTCTTGTGACCGGCTAAGGGCGTGTGCGACGGCTGAGACCAGTTCGCTCTTCGGGTGGATTCGAAGGTCGCCGAGCTTGCCCAGGATGACTTGAAAGTCCTGGAGGCTGACCGTCGCGGATTCACCTATTTGGGCCAGGTCACCGATCTGATCGGCCAAGGCCTCAATGGCGGCTTGGCGTGTAGCCCGTTCCTCGGCGCTCGGCATCTGCGCTGTTTCCCAGAAAAACTGGGCTGAATTGGCCCGCACGTGGGCTTCGACGGCCCGCAAGGCGTCGGTGGGCGTGACCGCCAGCGCGTAGTGGGTGCTCCGCCCGCCGGCGCTCGCCTTGACGAGGATGCGCCGCGAGACCAGATCGTCGATGTCGCGCAGGGCTGAATCGTTGGAAGTCTTGGCGATCTTGGCCCACTTCGAGGTGGTCAGATGGCCCTCGAAGCCGTCGAAGAGCCGGTTGATGACCAATGTTTGGCGCGGGTTGAGGGTCTGCCCGGCCAGGGTTTCCCAGGTTCGCGCCTTCCTCAGAACGCCGGCGAGCGTTTCCTCGGCACCGTCGAAGGCGCGGTCCAGACAGGCCAGGAACCACTGAAGCCAGGCGGTGATGTCGAGGCTGCCCCTCTGGGTGGTCTCCAGGATCTCGTAGTAGGCGCTCCGTTCGATACGGATCTGCCCAGACATGCTGTAGAATCGCTGCGGACTGCCCTCGGACCGGGCGAGAGCTAGGTCAGCGATAGCCCGCGCGATCCGGCCATTGCCGTCATCGAAGGGGTGGATGGTTATGAACCACAGATGGGCGACGGCGGCCTTCACGATGGGGTCAATGGGGGCATCGCTCGCAAACCAGTCGAGGAAGGCTTGCATGTCACCCTGCAGGCAGCCTGCGTCGGGTGCTTCATAGTGGACGCGCTCGCGACCCATCGGTCCAGACACAACCTGCATCGGGCCTGAGGCGGCGTCGCGCCAGGCGCCGACAATGATCCTGGACATGCCGTTTCGCCCGGTGGGAAACAGGGCGGCGTGCCAGTCTAGGAGCCGCGCTTGGGTCAGCGGCCTCTGATAGTTCTGGGTGGCGTCGAGCATCATTTCCACCACGCCCTCAACGTGGCGGTCGGCGGGCGCAAACGCACCAATGTCCATGCCAAGCCGGCGAGCGATTGAAGACCGGACCTGGGCTTTCTGGAGGTGATCTCCCTCGAT
>JANPAO010000074.1:0-13641 GCA_031429955.1 Phenylobacterium sp.
CCGCCGACTGCCTGATCTATTCCCGCACCCGCAAGGACTGGCACGAAGAGGCCACCACGACGATGGGGGTGGCCATGGGTTAGCCCGCCATCTGCTTGGGATCATAGAAGAAGGTCTCCATGGCGATCTTGTCGCCGCGCCAGGTCTGCCAGGCCACCTCCTCCATCACCCGATCACGCCCCTCATGGGGCACGAAGGTGAAACGCCAGCGGACGGCCACCTGGTCGCCGTCGATCAACGGCGGGGCCAGGATCTCGGTGCGGATCTCCTTGACCCTGGCCATGGCCCGCTGCTCGTGGGCCACCAGCAGGTCGCGCCCCTGGCGAGGCTCGCCCTGGTTTTCCTGCATCCAGGCATCCTCCACATAGTGATCGACAATGGCCTGGTCATGGGCCCCAGACAGCACCTGTTGGACAAAGGCCTCGACGGCGGCGCGGGTGGGCATGGCTCTGAGGTCTCATGGTCAATGGGCGGGGTCTTTAGGTTGGTCTTCGGCTCCGAAGGTGCAAGCCCACCTCTGAGCGTGTTTGGTTGCTCGCGCGCCCACGACGGCAAACCTTACTGATTATTAATGAGAAATGGCCGTCTGATTGCTCGCCTTACATCGATTTAACTAGGTTCCGCACCGCCCCTCCCACAGATGCTGATGGCGTTGGAGGGACGTGATGTCATTGGCCTTGGCCACGCTGATCTATGAATGGCGCCGCTATTTGGCTGCGGTGATCGCCTTGGCGTTTTCGGGGCTGCTGATCCTGGCTCAGGTGGGGATGTTGACCGGCATCGTGCAGGCGGCAACCGCCACCATTGACCGCTCGCGGGCCGACATCATGATCATGCCGGCCAAGTCCGAGAGCCTGATCAATTCGAGGCCCTCCAGCCTGCCGCGCCGGATCGGACCTCAGACCTATCTCAATCCCGCCGTGCTGGAGGTGGCCAGCTTCGACGGCGGCGGCGGTCGCTGGGCCAACCGCGCCACGGGCAAGCAGAAGCAGATCACCACCTTCGTCCAGGTCAATATGGTGGACACCGAGCCCGGCGCCCTGACCCTGCCCGTGGACTATCCCGAGAGCGTAAGGGTGGCGCTGCTGGAGCCCAATGCCGTGGCGATCGATCGCTCGGCCCTGGGACGGCTGGGGGTGAAGCTGGGGGACGAGGCGGCGCTGAACGGCAAGACCGTGCGGGTGCGCGCCATCCTGGAGGGCTATCCCAACATCGACTCCGCCGCCGTGGTGGTCTCGCGCGACACCCTGCGCCGGTTGGGAATGATGGAGAAGGGCGAGAAGACCGGGCCGCTAATGGTGCGGATCGCCGATCCGAACCAGGCCGACACCGTGCGCGACCAACTGAATGCGGTGGCCAAGGGCAGCTATCGGGCCTGGACGAGGGCCGAGCTCTCCAAGGCCAATGAGAGTGCCCTGCTGAAGGAGCAGATCATCGGGGTGCTGCTGGGGTTCTCAGTGTTCCTGGGGTTCCTGATCGGGGTGGGCATCACCTCCCAGACCCTGCGCGGAGCGATCCTGGCCAATATCAAAGAGTTTGCCAGCCTGAGGGCGCTGGGGGTTTCCATGGGGTCCCTGCGCCTGATCGTGGTGGAGCTGTCCTTCTGGGTGGGCATCGTCGGCCTGGGGGCCACGGCCCTGTTCACCACCGGGGTGTTCTTCCTGGCCAAGGGGGCGGGCCTGCCCATGGGCTTTCCCATCAATGCGGTGATCGGGGTGGCGATCCTGTTGATGGCGATCTCGATGGCCTCGGGCCTGATGGCCATGGGCATCCTGAAGAAAAGCCAACCTGCGGACCTGCTGCGATGAGCCAGACTTCGGGGGTTCCCGGCGCCCATGCCCTGGTGGCCAAGGGCCTGACCAAGCGGTTCAAGACCGGCCGCAGCCACATCGAGGTGCTGAAGTCCGTCGATTTCGACGCCCTGCACGGCGACGTGACCATGGTGATGGGCCCGTCGGGCTCAGGCAAATCGACCCTGGTGGCGACCCTGTCTGGCCTGCTGCGGCCCGACGCGGGTGAGGTCAGCGCCATGGGGGAGGATCTGTGGGACCTGAGGCCCGGTCAGATCGACCGGTTCCGGTTAGATCACTGCGGCTTCATCTTTCAGGGCTTCAACCTGTTTGGCGCGCTCAGCGCCCTGCAGCAGGTGGCGATCATCCTGAAATACAAGGGCTTTGGTCCGGCAGAGGCCCGCGCCCGGGCCGAGGTGGCGCTGGCCGAGGTGGGCATGACCAACCGGATGCATCAGCGCCCCTCCGAACTGTCTGGCGGCGAGAAGCAGCGGGTGGGCCTTGCCCGGGCCCAGGCCAAGGAGCCTCACCTGCTGGTTGCCGACGAGCCCACCAGCGCGCTGGACGGCGAGAACGGCCAGATCGTTATCCAACTGCTGCAGCGGGCGGCCAAGAGCCATGGGGCGGCGGTGATCTGCGTCACCCACGACCCCCGGCTGGAAGCCTATGCCGACCGCATCATCCACATCGAAGACGGACAGATCCTGGACGACCGGCGCACCACGCCGGCACCCAGCCGCGACCTGATCGGAGCCTAGAGACATGTTTGCCCTGCTACGCCGCAACACCGTTTGGCTCCTCATTGTGGTTGTCGCCCTGGCGGTGAGCGGCGGCCTGATGCTCAATGGCAAGGCCAAGGCCCAGAAGGCGCAGGCGGCCAAGCAGGCGGCAGCGACAGCACCCAAGAGCCCCTATGTCGCCATCGCCAATGGCAAGGCCGACGTGGAGGGCGGCATGATCCAGGTGGCCGCCCGCCGCGCCGGCATTATTCGGCAGGTGCTGGTGAGCGAGGGCGACCGGGTCACCAAGGGCCAGGTTCTGGCCCGGCAGGAGGATGACGAACCCCGGCTGGCCGCGGACCAAGCCGCCGCCGCAGTCCAGCAGGCCCGCGCCCAGATGGCCCTTACCCAGGTGCAACTGACCACCGCCCGCCGCGAGCAGGCCAGGCTCGCATCCCTGGCGGCGACCAATTTCGTGGCCGGCCAAAGGCTCGACCAGGCCCAGGATAGGATCGCCGAGGCCCAGGCCACCCTTGAAGCTCAGCGCGCAGCGGTGGAGACCGCCCAGGCGGCGCTCGCCCAGGCCCGCTACAATCAGGAACTGACCATCGTGCGGGCCCCGGCCGACGGCCGGATTGCCCGCCGCTACGCCAATCCAGGGGCCGGGGCCTCGACCCTGAATGTTTCGACTCTGTTTGACCTGGAGCCTGCAGCCCCACACATCGTCCGGGCCGAAATTGCCGAGGGGGCCCTGCCCTTTGTCAGCCTGGGTCAGGCCGTCCAGATCGCGCCTGAGAGCGACCCTACCAAGCTCCATCGCGGCGTCGTGCTGCGCCAAGCCGCCGTGTTCGGGGCCCGCAAGCTGGTCTCCGACGACCCCGCCGAGCGGGCCGACGACCGGGTGGTGGAGGTGGTGGTCAGCGCCGACGGCGCGCCGTTCCTGATCGGCCAGCGGGTGCTGGTGAAATTCCTACGACGCCCGCAGTAGCTCAGGTCAGCGGCAGACAATGGCAGAGGCGGTTGCCTCCACCAGCCGAAACTCTCCCACGTCCAGCTCGCTGATGAGATAGGGCGGCGGGGCGGCCAGACCCAAGCCCAGGATCGCCAGGACAGGGAGGAGGGCGAGCATGGGGCGAGGCCAGCAGCCACAACACCCGGCTGCAAAGTGTTCCGCCACCACCGATGGGCCGGTTGGGGAGAGGTAAGGCCCGACGGCCATCGGGGGAACGACCCATCTGATTGATCACGGCTATCGAAGGGCGAAGGTTCTTCCGTGCGGAAGCCCCTGCGCCCCTGCCGGGTGCTCGGCTTCCAGGCTGGACACGAAGCACACGAAGCAAGCCAAGCGCACGAAGGGGTGGAAGAAGCGGGCCAGTCCGCATCAAGGCCATTGAGGCGCTGGCGCGCCTCCATGAGGCGAAGCCTATCGCGTATCTTAAGTTCTCAAGCCGCCGCCGAGATCTGCGGATGACCTTCCACCTCGCCCTGCAGGGCCAGACGCCGTGGACAGTCTCACTTCGTGTTCTTCGCGCCCCTTTGTGAACTTCGTGTCCTGACCTTTCGGCGCGTCAGGCACATAGGGCGAACGGTCTCGACAACCGCCGACATCATCTGCGGCCGGCTCAGAGGGGTCGGACAGGTTGAGCCCTTGGTGCCAACACACTTACCCGATTGGCCTGAAGCCCCCCCTCCCAACCCTGGACGTCTTCCTAGGCCTTGTGCCTAGGATCCATGATCTCCGACGCCCAGTAAGGATCACCCTCGCCACCGCCGCACCCATCCCCCGATGCGGAGATCATGGGTCGTCGGGACAGGGCCCGACGATGACGTTCAGGGGAATGGGCGCATCTGTGGATCAGTTGGCGCGGCCCATCCAGGGGTGGAAGGTGCCATCGGGATCACGGGCATTGAAACTGGTGGCCAGGACGGCGGCGTCGAACCCCGGCTGGTGGCGTGTCAGGGTAAGCCCACGGGCGGGACTGCGGTTCATGGGATGGGCTCTGGGCTGTCGGGACCGAAAGTGGCGTGGAGGTCGGCCAGGAAGCTCGCCAGATGGCTCATCTCCTGGGCGCAGTGGACCAGGAGGTCAGCGGCCTGCTCCGCCCGGATTGGGGCCAGTCGGCCCGCCACGCCACCGACCAGAGCTCCCAGCGGCCCGGGCATGCTACGTGGCCGAACATTGGCACCCCCCAGCCAGAACCGCGACCGCATCTCGCAACCGCCGGGAACCGCCCGCAGGTGATGGATCAGCCAGCCGGTCTCCATGGGGGTCCCCGCCAGGCCGCCCCGCGCGCAGATGGCGACGCCGCCCTGGGCCGCCAACAAGCCCTCGTCCAGGCCAAGGCTGGCGGGGGACACGAAGCGGATGGTCAGGGCCAGGCGCGCGGCCCCGACATACTCCACCACCTGGGAGGTGCGGCCCACATAGTGGGGCAAGTCGCTGCGACCATCGGCCCAGGCCACGTGGACATGGGCCCTAGGGTGCCTGAGCTTGTACCTGAGGGCCTCGCTGCCGTGCCAGGCGAACCACCAGTCCCAGAGGGCCGGCGAAACCCCCGGCATCGGGGTGCGCACAAACACCCGCGCCGAACCGTCCCGGCAGAGGCAGTAGCCGGTCTCCACAGGCCAATCGTGTCCGGTCAGCAGGTCCGGTGCCGTTTCGACCGCCGGCATCAGAATCGGCAAAACCGGCCCGACCCGCAGAGCCTCGGAAACCTCGGCTGATAGCGGCTGCATCTCAGGCTGGAAGAACGGTGCATAGGGACTGGTGGCCAGGTCCGCCGGACTGTAGCCGAGCTGGAGGTCCATGGGAGGTCTGGCGGGCATGGTGGGTCCTGGTAGAGCGGACCGTGCGGACCCGTGCCCGGCTGATGGATGCCGCGGTGGGCCTGTTTGCCCGTGACGGGTTTGAAGCCACCTCGGTCAATGAGATCGCCAAGGTCGCCGAGGTGGCCAATGGCACCTTCTATGTCCACTTCCGCGACAAGGATGAGATCGCCGCCGCCGTGGCCTTCACCATGGCCCAGGAGGTGGTGGCCCAGTTGGATGCCGCGATGGCCGATGTCGAGGACGCGGTGGAGCGCACCAGCCTGGCGACCCGGCGGTTCATCGAACTGGCCTCACGCCAGCCGGTCTGGGGCCAGGCCCTGTTCCGCGCCATCTGGCGATTCCCCGACCTGCATGCGGGGATCCTGACCTATCTCCGCGCCGATCTGGAGCGGGGTGCGCGGCAGGGTGCCTTCCAAATCACCATCGACCAGGTCCTGATCGACACCCTTGCCTCCATGACCCTGGGAGCGGTCTTTGGCCGCATCCAGGGCACCCTCGATGACCAGGCCGGCGCACGGGTTGCCGAGCTGCAACTGCGAATGTTGGGGGTGCCTGCGAGCCAGGCCCGAGCGGTGGCCTGGCGGCCTATAATTCCGTTGAACCTGCCGGGGGCGACCTGACGTTGGGAGTGCCCCCGAGGTCGAGCGCAACCGATGCTCCACCCCTGGGGGAGCTGGCGGCGTAGCCGACTGAGGGGGACAGGGCAATCGGGTGATCCGCCGACCTGATGGACCAAGGCTACCGAACGGCCAGGCCCGTTCCTCGTGCAAGCCCAGGATGCCCTACCGGGTGCTTTGCTTTCAGGGAGTCCGGCGAACGCCAGCACGTCTCTCGAAGTCAGCCTCTGCCGGTTCAGAGGATCTCGACAGATTCAGCTCCTTGGCTCCCATCCATTCTGCTGATTGCCTCGTCGCCTCCCGCTTGACGCGCGTCCGCCCACGCCGCACAACCCGCGCGAAATTCTGACCCCTGTTTGGATGGGAGACTTCCATGGCGGACATCCGCTTCGACGGCAAAGTGGCAATCGTGACCGGTGCCGGCGGTGGCCTGGGCAAGCAACACGCCCTGGAACAGGCGCGGCGCGGGGCCAAGGTGGTGATCAATGACCTTGGCGGCTCGATGGATGGCTCGGGCGGGTCATCGGCAGCGGCCGATGCCGTGGTGGCCGAGATCAAGGCCATGGGTGGCGAGGCCATCTCCAACGGCTCCTCGGTGACCGACGATGCCGGCGTGGCCCTGATGGTCAAGCAGACCATGGATCAGTGGGGTCGCATCGACGTGTTGATCGCCAATGCCGGCATCCTGCGCGACAAGAGCTTTGCCAAGATGACCATGGAGGACTTTGAGCTGGTGCTGAACGTCCACCTGATGGGCACGGTCAAGCCCACCAAGGCGGTCTGGGAGATCATGCGCGAGCAGAACTATGGTCGCATCGTGGTGACCACCTCGTCCTCGGGCATGTACGGCAATTTCGGCCAGTCCAACTATGGCGCGGCCAAGCTGGGCATCATCGGGTTCATGAACACGATCCGGCTGGAGGGCCAGAAGAACAACATCCACATCAACGCCATCAGCCCGGTGGCCGCGACCCGGATGACCGAAAACCTGATGCCTCCCGCCATCCTGGAAAAGCTGAAGCCGGAATACGTCACCCCGGGCGTGGTCTATCTGGCCTCTGAGGACGCCCCCACCGGCGCGATCCTGACCGCCGGCGCCGGGGCCTTTGCTCTGACCAGGCTCTATGAAACCGAGGGCGTCTATCTGGGCGAGGACGGCTTGTCGGTGGAAGAGGTCCGCGACAACTGGGCCAAGATCTCCGATCCGGCCGGCCAGCAGGCCTATCTCAATGGCGGCGAGCAGAGCGGGAAGTTCTTCCGCAAGATGCAGGGCGGCTAGTTCTTCACCTGAGGTTTGACCCGATCAGGGCGGTCCGGAAAGGCCGCCCTGATCGATGCGCGAATTTTGCTTGCCCCCACCGACGCAATCGCGCCTAACCTTGTTCCCAACACGCCCCGTAAGAGGCGCGATGTGGGATGAGAAGGACTTCATGAGCGACTCCACGGTGGCCCGCGCCCGACGCCTGCCCCTTTCGACGGCCATTGCCTTTGCCGCCACCAGCCTGCCGCTCTCGGCCGTGGCGATTGCCATCTCGGTCTATCTGCCCAGGCACTATGCCAGCCACCTGGGGATAGATCTGGCCCTGGTGGGGGCAGCCTTCTTCATCGTCCGCATGATCGACATTCCCGTGGATGGCCTGTTGGGCTGGGCCATGGACAAGACCCGCACCAAGTGGGGCCGCTACCGTGTCTGGACCCTGCTGGGGGCGCCGATCCTGATGACCGGGATCTTCTTCCTGTTCCTGCCGCCAGAGAGCGCCACCCGAAACTACCTGATCGCCTGGCTGCTGATCATGTATCTGGGCAACTCAATCCTGGCTCTGTCGCACGCGGCCTGGGCCGCGACGCTCGCGCCCCATTATGATGATCGGTCGCGGCTGTTTGGGATCATCACCGGCCTGGGGGTGCTGGGGGCCGCAGCAATCCTGGCGATCCCGATTATCAATGGTGCGCGCAGGGTCTCCGACGCTGGCAATGTCGAAACCATGGGCTGGCTCATCTTCCTTCTGATCCCGCTGGCGGTGGCCGCCGTGGTCTGGAAGACCCCGGAGAAGATCGCCCCCGAAGTCGAGGGACACACCTTCCGACTGCGGGACTATGGTGCCCTGATTACCCGCCCCTCCTTTGCGCGGATCCTGCTGGCCGACCTGTGTCTGGCCTTGGGTCCGGGTTGGATGAGCGCGCACAAACTTTTTTTCTTTACCGACAGCCGGGGCTTTACCACCAGCCAAGCCAGCATCCTGCTGGCGGTCTATATCCTGGCAGGGTTTGCTGGTGCCCCGCTGATGGGGCGGCTGGCCACCAAGATCAGCAAGCACCGGGCGGTGATGGTGGCCACCACCGTCTATTCCCTGGTGTTGATCTCGCTGATGGCGATCCCGCAGGGGAACATGCTGATCGGAGCGATCCCGATGTTCATGGCCGGGTTCATGGCCGCGGGCTTTAACGTCCTGACCCGGGCCATGACCGCTGATGTCGCCGACGAGGTGCGCCTGGAACAGGGCAAGGAGCGGTCGGGCCTGCTGTTTGCCATGACCGTGATGACCGCCAAGATCGCCGGAGCCACCTCCATCGGCCTGACCTTCTTTGTCCTAGATAAAGTGGGCTATCTGGCCAAGGAGGGGGCCACCAATACGCCCGAGGCCATCCACCATCTGGAACTGGCCTATCTGATCGGCCCGGTGGCCTTCGTGATGTTGGGCGGGGCCTGCATGATCGGCTACAAGCTGGGTGCCGAACGCCACGCCGAGATCCGCAGGGACCTGGATGCCCGCGACGCCCTCTATGATACCGCCCCCATTCTGGAGAGCGTCACCGGCGAAGCCGCCAATATCAGCCTGACCAAGGATTGAGCCGGGCGGCACGGGGGACGCAGCACTTGACCAAGACCCAGACGGCGAACCCTTCGGGGCGCCTGTCGCTCGCAACCATCCTGGCCTTTGCCGGGACCAGCCTGCCGCTGTCGGCGCTTGGCATCGCGCTCGCGGTCTATCTACCGCGCTATTTTGCCAGCCACATCGGCGTCGAGTTGGCGGTGGTGGGCGCGGTCTTTGCGACCGTGCGGATGATCGACATTCCCCTGGACCCGATGCTGGGCATGGTGATGGACCGCACCCGCAGTCGATGGGGCCGCTATCGCCTCTGGACCGTGCTGGGGGCTCCGATCCTGATGCTGGCCCTGTTGATGTTGTTCCAGGCGCCGGAAGGATCTGGCGAGATCTATCTCGGCGGCTGGCTGCTGGTCATGTACCTGGGAACCTCCATCCTGGGCCTGTCCCACTCAGCCTGGGCCGCCACCCTGGCCACCAACTATCACGAGCGGTCGCGGATCTTCGGGGTGATGACGGCGGTGGGCGTGCTGGGATCGGTCCTGGTGCTGGGGATCCCCATTGTCCTGGAGCAGCAGGGGATCGGCGAGGCCCAGAGCGTCCAGGCCATGGGCTGGTTCATCATCGCCCTGACCCCCATCGCGGTCCTGCTGGTGGTGGCCCGGACGCCGGAGCGGATCACCGCCGATCACCACACCGGCCGTTTCACGTTTCGGGACTATTGGGCCCTGTTCTCCCGGCCCAACATCCTGCGAATCCTCGGGGCCGACCTCTGCCTGTCGCTGGGTCCAGGCTGGATGGCGGCGCTTTACCTTTTCTATTTCAAGGACTCCCGGGGCTTCAGCACCTCGGAAGCCAATATCCTGCTGGCGGTCTACATCCTTGCGGGATTCGCTGGCGCACCGGCCATCGGCTGGCTGGCGGCGAAGATCAGCAAACATCGGGCGGTGATGGTCGCCACCACCGGCTTCTCCATCACCCTGATGCTGGTGAGTTTCCTGCCCAAGGGGGCGATCGCACCGGCCTTGCCAGCCATGTTCCTGGCAGGCTTCCTGGCCGCAGGCTTCGGGGTCATGACCCGGGCCATCACCGCCGACGTCGGTGACGAGGTGCGGCTGGCCGGCGGCAAGGAGCGGATCGGCCTGATCTATGCCCTTACTGCGGTGACCGGCAAGGTGGCCGGGGCCTTCTCGATCTTCCTGACCTTCACCGTCCTGGCCCAGGTTGGCTATCAGGCCAAGGAGGGGGCCGTGAACACCCCCGAGGCGATCCACAATCTGGAACTGGCCTTCCTGATTGGCCCCATCGTTTTCGTCATGCTGGGGGGTGCCTGCTTCATCGGCTACCAGCTCAATGCGGAGCGGCACGGCGAGGTTCGACGGCAATTGGAAGCGCGGGACGCGCTCTATGACGAGGCCGCGAGCCTGGCCAGCGTGACCGGAGACCCCGGCCACCCGACGACAAGCTAGACAGCAACTTTTTCGCGCCCTTCAGCGCAGCCTGAATTTTTCTGCCGGTGCGTCATTTGCACCATCTCATTTTCTGGAGGCCCTATGTCGGTTTCACCAAGCCAGCGCCTATCCCTGCCCGTCGTCATGTCCTTTGCCTCCACCGCCCTGCCAGTGGCTGCCATCGGACTGGTCATGGCGGTCTATCTGCCGCGGTTCCTGGCCGGCGACCTTGGCCTCGGCATGGCGACGGTAGGCGCAGCCATCATGCTGGTGCGGCTGATCGACCTGGGCCTGGACCCTCTGCTGGGGATGGCCATGGACCGCACCCAGACCCGATGGGGCCGCTATCGACCTTGGCTGCTGTTGGGTGCCCCCATTGTGATGTTGGCGGTCTACATGCTGTTCATGGCCGGCCCCGGCGTGAGCGAGCTCTATGTGGTGGGCTGGCTGCTGGTGCTCTATCTGGGCCTGTCGATCATGACCCTGGCCCAGGCTGCCTGGGGCGCAGCCCTGGCCACCGGCTACAACGACCGAAGCCGGGTCTATGGGGTGATCGCCGCCGTGGGGGTGATCGGCGCGATGGGCATCCTGGTGGTCCCCCTGGTGATCAAGGGCAGCTTCGCCGACGGCATCCATGCCATGGGATGGTTCTGCATCGCCCTGCTGCCAATCACCGTGGCCGTCTGCGCCGTGATCACCCCCGAGCGCGTGGCCCCGCGAACCAACAACACACCGGCTACCTTTTCCGACTACTGGAAGCTGATCAGCCGCCCCGAGATGCTGCGGCTGGTGTTCGCCGACTTCGTCATGGCCCTGGGCCCCGGGACGACGGCGGCCCTCTACTTGTTCTTTTTCCATGATGCGCGGGGCTATACGGCCAAGGAAACCTCGATCCTGCTGATGTTCTTCATCGCCGCAGGCCTGGCGGGTGCCATCTTCTGGGGCTGGCTGGCCCAGCAGATCGGCAAGCATCGGGCGCTGATGCTGGGGGCGGTCTTCTATGCCATCACCCAGTCGGCCCTGATGATCATTCCCAAGGCCACCATGGAACTGGCTATTCCCGCGATGTTCGCAGTGGGGTTTGTCTCTTCCTCCTTTGGTTTGATCGTCCGGGCCATGGTGGCCGACGTCGCCGACGAGGTCCGGCTCGAGACCGGGGAGGAGCGGGCGGGCCTGCTCTATGCCCTGGTCACCACCACCCAGAAGATCGGGGCGGCCCTGACCGTGGGGATTAGTTTCACGGTGCTTGGCCTGGTGGGCTACGACGCCAGCGAGGGAGCGGTGAACACGCCTGCCGCCATTCGCGGCCTGGAACTCTGCTACGTCTTTGCCCCGGTGATCCTAGTGTTCTTTGGTGGTGCGGCCTTCATCGGTTGGAAGCTGGACGCCACCCGCCATGCCGAGGTTCGTCGGCAACTGGATCTGCGCGACGCGCTCGCGGCCGAGGCTGGCCTGCTGGCGACGGCCTCTGGTGTGTCCCTTCCCGGCGACAAGGCCTGACCAAGCCATCGTCGCCGTCTGTCGGACCGATTGTGCTTGCGCCCTGGCCAGGGCCAAGGTCTCCTCACGAAATTAGGCGCCCACAGAGGCGCACCAGTTATTTTGAGGAAACGCACATGGCTTCCACAACCGCCCCAACGGCGGCTGGCCGGCTGTCGACGCCGGTCATCTTCGCCTTCGCCAGCGCTGGCATACCCGGAGCCATGCTGGCCCTGATTCTGGGCACCTATCTGCCGCGCTTCTATGCTGGCCACATCGGCATCTCCCTGACAGCGGTGGCCGGGGCTGTGGCCCTGGTCCGGCTGATCGATATCGGCTTTGACCTGGTGATCGGTGGAGCGATGGACCGCACCCGCACCCGGTTTGGGCGCTATCGGGTCTGGTTTGCCCTGGGCATGCCGATCCTGTGGCTATCGATCTACAAGATCCTCAATCCCCCGGCCGACGCCGGGGCCAGCTATCTGATCCTCTGGCTGCTGGTGACCTATACCGGCACCTCCATCACCGGCCTCTCCCATGCGGCCTGGGCTGCAGCCTTGGCCACTGGCTACAATGAGCGCTCCCGCATCTATGGCTGGATGCAGGCGGTGGCGGTGATGGGATCGGTCACCCTGCTGATGATGCCGCTGCTGACCCACGGGGCGATCAAGCCCGGCGAAGGTGCCAGCATGCAGGCCATCGGCTGGATCATCATCGGCCTGATGCCGATCACGGCGGCGGCCAGCATCTTCTTTGCCCCCGAAAAGATCCCGGTGGAACGGCCCGAGCCCGCCCGGTTCAAGGACTATATGTCGGTCTTCACCCAGCCCTCGATGGTGCGGTTGGTGATCGCCGACCTGTTCCTGGTGCTGGGCCCCGGCACCACGGGTCCGATCTACATTTTCTTCTTCCACGACGCCAAGGGCTTTCCCATCAGCCAGGTGAGCCTGCTGCTGATCCCCTATATCGGGGCGGGGCTGTTTGGGGCGCCGTTCTGGGCGCGCACCGCTCAGAAGCTGGGCAAGCACCGCACCCTGCAGGTGGCCTGTGTCTGCTATGCCGTGGCCCAGACCATCCTGATGGCGATCCCCAAGGGGCTGTTTGTCCCGACGGCGGTGGGCATGTTCGCAGTGGGCTTCTGCGCCAGCGCCTTTGTGCTGCTGATCCGGGCCATGGTGGCCGATGTCGGCGACGAACTGCGGCTGAAAACCGGCAAGGAACAGACGGGCCTGCTCTATGCCCTGGTGACCATGACCCAGAAGTTCGGCTCCTCGATCACGGTGGCTATCGTGTTCCCGGTGCTGGCCTATGTCGGCTACAACGCCAAGGACGGAGCCATCAACACCGAAGCTGCGATCCGGGGCTTGGAGTACTGCTACCTGTTTGCCCCCATCGCCCTGGTGCTGGTGGGCGGGGCCTGCTTCTTCGGCTACAAACTGGATCGCGAAGCCCATGCCGACATTCGCCGCCAGCTTGACGACCAGGAGGCCGGCCTGACCGAGGCCCAGGAGGACGAACCCCTCTCGGGCGTCAGCTCTGGCCCCTCGCCCATCTCGCCAACCCGTTAAGCTAGAGGAGTGCCTTGGCGATCTGATTGAAGACGTGGGCCGAGGCGCTCTGAGGGGCGGCGGCGGTGACGGGACGACCGTCGTCGCAGGCCTGACGCAGGGCCTGGTCCAGGGGGATCTCCCCTAGCAGCGGCAGGCCGAGTTTCGCCGCCTCGGCCTTGCCGCCACCCTGCCCGAAGATTGGGATGCGGGCACCGGTGGTGGGGTCTGGGAAATAGGACATGTTTTCCACAAAGCCCAGGATCGGGGTCGCCGTCTTCTGGAACATGGCCACGGCGCGCCGGGCGTCGATCAGCGAGATTGCCTGGGGCGTGGAGACGATGATCACGCCGTCCAGCTTGATCTTCTGAACCAGGGTCA
>JANPAO010000075.1:0-1874 GCA_031429955.1 Phenylobacterium sp.
GATGATCTTGCGGGCCAGGCCCTCGGCAATCGCTGTCTTGCCGACGCCGGGGTCGCCCACCAGCAGGGGGTTGTTCTTAGTGCGGCGGCACAGGATCTGGATGCAGCGTTCCACCTCGGCCATCCGCCCGATCAGCGGATCGACCTTCCCCTGCTTGGCCTTTTCGTTGAGGTTGACGCAATAGGCTTCCAGCGCCTCGCCAGCCGTCTTGGTGGCGGGCTTTTCCTCGTCCTCGGCACCCTTGACGGGCTTGGCTGTGCCTTCGACGCCGGCCTTCTTGGCGATGCCGTGGGCGATGTAGTTGACCGCGTCATAGCGGGTCATGTCCTGCTCCTGCAGGAAGTAGGCGGCATGGCTCTCGCGCTCGGAGAAGATTGCCACCAGCACATTGGCCCCGGTGACCTCTTCGCGGCCCGACGACTGAACGTGGATGACCGCACGCTGGATTACGCGCTGGAAGCTGGGGGTCGGCTTGGCATCCTCGCCATCATCCACCACCAGGGAGCGCAGTTCGTTGTCGACATAGTTGTTGAGGGTGGTCTTGAGCGAAGCTAGCTCAACATCACAGGCCTTCATCACCCCGGCGGCGTCCTCGTCTTCCAACAGGGACAGCAGCAGGTGCTCCAGGGTCGCGTACTCGTGCTTTCGCTGGTTGGCGAAGGCAACGGCGCGGTGAAGGGACTCTTCGAGGTGGCGCGAGAATGACGGCAAGCTGGGCCTCAATCCTTTTCCATAGTGCATTGCAACGGATGCTGATGCCGGCGTGCGGTATCAACCACCTGGGCCACTTTTGTTTCCGCCACTTCGTAGGTGAACACGCCGCACACACCGACGCCATGCTGATGAACATGCAGCATGATACGGGTCGCGTCTTCGCGCGACTTGTGGAAGTACTGCTCGAGTACGTAAACGACGAACTCCATGGGAGTGTAGTCGTCATTGAGAATCAGTACCCGGTACATCGACGGTTTCTGCGTCTTCGGCTTGGTCTGGGTGATGACCGCCGACTTGACGCCCGTCTCTTGATCACCTTGCTTTCGCTCGGCCATCGAACAGGTCTCCTTGGCGGTCACGGGACCACCCTACAGGGGGATTAGATATGGAAAAGATGGCCGTATGGAAGGGTTGAAATGGTCTTGCGGGGCCAGATCGTTCCAAAGGCTGATGTTTTGACCATGCCGACAGTGGCCACATGGGTCGCCGGCTCTGAGAATTCAATCCTGGGCCGAGGATTTCCCCCTCAGCGCGCGCGCGGTGGTCAGGGCGCTGGCTCCGAATCGTGCGCGGATGGCGTCGCCGGTTCGCTCACCCGCCAGGGTTCGCCGCTCGTCGCCGCCGAAGAAGTCGGTTTCCAGGCTGCCGGGTTCGATCAGATCGGTGATCCCGACCCCGATGAGCCGCCACGAACGCCCTGATCTCCCGGCCTTGAGTTCGGCTGCCAGCAGGTCCTTGGCCACCGCCAGCAGGGTGCGAGCCGTCTGGGTGGGAACCGCCAGGGTCGTTCGTCGGGTGATGATCTTAAAGTCGGTGCCCCGCAGTTTCAGGGTCACGACCCGCCCGGCGACCTCACCGGCGCGGGCCTGGCGCGCGACCTTCTCGGCCAGAAAGGGCAGTTGATCCTCAAGGTCAGTCCTCGCGGTCAGATCCTGGTGAAAGGTGGTTTCAGCGCTGATCGATTTGCGAACCTGATCGGGGTTCACGCTGCGGACATCGCGCCCAAGAGCCAGGGCGTGCAGCCTCAGGCCACCGGCCCCAAATCGCGTCGCGAGATTCTTGGGGTCGGCGCGCGCGATGTCGCCCACGGTCACGAGATTGGCATTCTGCAGGCTGGCCACCATGGCGGGGCCCACACCAGGCAGAATGCCCACCGGGCG
>JANPAO010000076.1:0-3540 GCA_031429955.1 Phenylobacterium sp.
CAGTAAAAACGCTGTCATCCCGGTTTCCGCGACGCGGAAGACCGGGACCCATACTCACCGATTTCTTCTGCAAGCCCAGCGCATATGGGTCCCGGACAAGGCCTCGCCTTTCCGGGATGACAGCTCCAATTGTCTGCATCCCATGGGGGGCACCGCAGGTCATCGCCACTTGGCCCTAGACCCTGACCGTTTCAGATGGACCCATCTGAAAACGGCAAAAAAGGTCTAGATTGAAATATGTAGAGCGTGACGGGCGCTTCAACCGGCATCCACTTGAAGCTGTCACGGTCTAGGGCTCCAGGCGGTAGCCGGCCCCGCGCACGGTTTGCAGCATGGCGCGGTCAAAGCCCTTGTCGATCTTGGAGCGCAGGCGCGAAACGTGGACGTCGATGACATTGGTCTGGGGATCGAAGTGATATTCCCAGACCTTTTCCAGCAGCATGGTCCGGGTCACCGACTGGCCCGCGTGGCGCATTAGGAACTCCAGCAGTTGGAACTCCCGGGGCTGGAGGTCGATCTCCTTGCCCTGGCGGTGCACCGCGCGCCCGATCAGGTCCATCTCCAGTTCCCCGACCCGCAGCAGCGTCTGGACCGAGCCGGTTTCCCGGCGGCGCGACAGGGCCTCGACCCGGGCGCTGAGCTCGGCAAAGGCATAGGGCTTGACCAGATAGTCGTCACCGCCGGCCTGGAGGCCCGCGACCCGGTCATTGATCTCCCCCAGGGCCGAGAGGAACAGCACCGGGGTCTGGTCGCCCTCGCGGCGCAGGGTTTCCACCAGGGTGACCCCATCCATCCTGGGCATCATGCGGTCGACGATCATCACGTCGAAGCTGCCACTCTGGGCTGCGGACAGACCCGCCTCCCCGTCCGCGGCCCGAACGCAGGCGTGACCGCCCTCGGTGAGGCCGCGATCCATGGCCTCGGCTGCCTCCAGGTCGTCCTCGACAATCAGAATCCGCATGACCAGGCCCCCGTGAATCTAGGCCCAGCTTAACCGGAAACCTTGATCGGCAGGAAGGTGGTGCGTCCAGCCCGCAGTATCCCCACCAACATCGAGGTACGACCCCCCTTCTTGGCGGCATCCACAGCGGCGGAGAAGTCTGAAGCTGTGGTCACCGGCCGGCCGCCGGCCTGGGTGATGACATCGCCCTTGCGTAGGCCACGCTGGGCGGCATCAGAGGCGGCGTCAATGCTGTCGACCACCACACCCCGCACCGGACCCTCGATGCTCAGGCGACGGCGGGCCGCCTCGTCCAGGGGGGCCAGCTTGAGGCCAAGGACTGCGGGAAGCGGGGCGGCCGAGGCTCCGTCGGGGGTCTGACGCCCAGGCGAACCGGTATTGTCATTGGCGGCCAGTTCGCGATCGCTGGGGCGGGTGCCGGAGCGGACCTCGATGGTTCTGCGCTTGCCCTCGCGTAGAACCTCCAGGCGCAGGACCTCGCCGGCCCGGCCCTTGGCCACCTCGCGGGTCAGCTCCGAGGAGGTGCGGACGGCGACGCCATTGACGCCCACCACCACATCGCCTTGGACCAGGCCAGCCTTGGCCGACGGACCGCCGGGGACGAGATCGGCGACGATGGCCCCCTTCTGTCCGACCATACCCTGGGCCTCGGCCATTTCGGCGGTGAAGTTCTGGATCGAGGCGCCGATATAGCCCCGGGTGATCTTGCCGCCCGCCATCAACTGCTTGGTGATGTTGTCGGCCACGTCGGCGGGGATGGCAAAGCCGATGCCCACAGAGCCGCCGGAGGGCGAGAATATGGCGGTATTGACCCCGATCACCCGGCCATAGATGTCAAAGGTCGGCCCCCCGGAATTGCCCCGGTTGATAGGGGCGTCGATCTGGATGAAGTCGACGAAGGTCTCGCCGATATCGCGGCCATAGGCCGAGATGATCCCTGCGGTCGCGGTGCCCCCCAGACCAAAGGGGTTGCCGACGGTGATCACCCAGTCCCCGACCCGGGGCTTGGCGGCGTTCTCGAAATTGACGAAGGTGAAGCCCGAGCCCTGGACCTTGAGGACGGCTAGGTCGGTGCCCTCGTCGCGACCGACCACGACAGCGTCGAGCTCGCGCTCGTCCTTGAGCACCACCTTGATCTCTTCGGCGTTCTCCACGACGTGGTTGTTGGTGACGATGTAACCGTCGGAGGAGATGAAGAAGCCCGAGCCCGACGACTGCTGGGTGGGCAGACGAGGGTTGCTCTGGGGGGGCGTCGCGGGATCGGCGTCGTCACCGTCCGGCGCACCGCGCGGCACGATGTCGAAGGGCAGGCCGGGGATCTGGCGACGCAGGGCCGAGGCGTCCACCTTTGAGGTGACATTGATGGAGACCACGGCCGGCGAGACCTGCTCGAAGATGTCGGCGAAGGACAGGGGCGCACCCGGTGGCGGGGCGAAGATCGGTGCCGTAGAGGCCTTGATCAGCAGGGCCTGATCGGCTGCCGGGTCAGACTTCCCGACACTGGCCCCGGCCACAGCCGCGGTGGCTATGCTGACACCGGCGATGGCACCCCAGAGGTAGCCGTTCTTCTTAGAGGTCATAGGCCTTCAGTTTCCTTCATAAGGCCACGAAGGCCTCAATCCACCAGCTTGGATGCCTGAACGCACGGGCGTTGGGCAAGTTACGTTTAGGTCACCCTGCGTGCAGCAAGACGACCTATATGGGGCACAATCGTGTCACGTCTGATCCTTATCGGCGAGGTCGGCCAATCGACGGGCCTCGACCTGCGACAGTTCGCTCTCTGACGTCCTCCGTCGCAAGGTTCGGGCCAGCAGCCAGATCCCCAGCCCGACAGCCAGAAAGGGGGCACCCCATAGCGCGCCATTGCCCCAGGAGAGCGCTGGCTTCAGCAGCACGAACTCGCCATAGCGGTCGGTGAGATGGGACCGGACCTGGTCGTCAGACTTGCCGGCCTTGATCTGGTCACGCACCAGCCGACGCAGGTCGCCCGCCAGCTCGGCCTGGGAATCGTCGATGGACTCGTTCTGACAGACCATGCACCGGACCTCCGCAAACAAGGCCCGGGCGCGGGCTTCCTGAGCCGGGTCGGCCAGGCGCTCGGCCGGGTCGGAGGCCGCAGCCAGGCAGGCGACAGCCGCCAGGATCGCCAACAGCTTTTTCATGCCGGGCGGCGTCCAACGGCCAAGCGCAGGCGACGGTCCGACAGCGAGATCAATCCGCCAGCCGCCATCACCAGAGGGCCTAAGAAGATCAGCACGGCCCAGGGGTTCCAATAGGCCCGCACGAGCCAGACCGGGCCGGGCCGCCGCTCCCCCAGCACCACATAGAGCTGGCTGGTGCCCAGGGTGCAGATGGCCACTTCCGAAGTGGTCTGGCCGCCGGCCGGATAGAAGCGGCGCTCAGGGCTGGGCGCGCAGACCTCAGACCCGGCGCGGCGGGCGGTGATGATGGCACGATCAGCGTCGAAGTTGGGCCCCTCGACGCCCTTGACGGCCTCCAGGGTCAACTCATAGGCCCCAACATTTACGCGACCCCCGGCCGGCAGGGCCTGGGCGGCCTCCAGCTTCCAGCCGGTCTCG
>JANPAO010000077.1:0-3136 GCA_031429955.1 Phenylobacterium sp.
CCCTGTCGCCGGAGACCGCCATGGCGGCCGCCGCCGTAACCGCCGCCCGCCAGGACAGCGCCTCGGTCGCCCGGGCCACCCTGACCTTCCAGGCCGGTCGCACCACCCTGGGACCTGTGGCCCTGGGGGCCGCGCCAAGGATCTACTGATGCTGGGGCAACCCTCGGCGCGCGCGGCCGCCTTCTCCCGCCGGCGATCGGCCCCGGCCCTTGGCCAGGGCGGCATGGTGGCCGCAGCCCATCCCCTGACCGTGGCCACGGCCCTGGATGTGCTGCAGCGGGGCGGCAATGCCGTGGACGCCGCCGTGGCCGGTGGCCTGACCGCCGCCGTGGTCATGCCGGAGATGTGTGGCCTGGGGGGCGACCTCTTTGCCATCATCCAGGCTCCCGGCAGATCGCCCCTGGCGGTGCTGGGCAGTGGGGTCGCCCCGCGCTCGGCCACCCTGGACCAGATGCGTCGCCATGGTGACCCCGGACCTTCTGGTGCACGGATGCCGCTCAGGGGCCCGCTGTCTGTGGGGGTACCTGGCATGGTCCATGCCTTTGGGGCCCTGCTGGCAAGGTTCGGAACCCGGTCCCTGATCGAACTGGCCCAGCCGGCCATTGGCTACGCTCGGGGCTTTCCCCTGACCCCACTCGGCGAGCACTTCATCGCGATCTCTGCGGAGTTGCTGGCCCAGTATCCCAGCTCGGCGGCGGTCTTCCTGCCGGGGGGCCAGGTCCCCAAGGCTGGCAGCCTGTTGCGGCAACCTGACCTGGCTCGCACCCTGGAGATCCTGGCTACGCAGGGCACGCAGGCCTTCTATTCCGGCGGCATCGCCGATCGGATCGGATCCTTCATGGCCGCCCAGGGCGGGGCGCTCTCGGCGGACGATCTGGCCCGACATGACACCCTGCTGGCACCCCCGATCCAGACCCTCTATCGCGGCCAGACCATCCTTCAGACCGGACTACCCAGCCAGGGCATGATCCTGCTGGAGGCGCTCAACATCGCCGAACAGGTGGACGGTCAGGCCCTGGCACGGGGGGACGCGCACGCCATTCACCTCCTGGCCGAGGCCGTGAAGCTGGCCTATGCCGACCGCCTGGGCTTTGCCCGCGATCCGGCCTTTGGTGATTCACGGCTGGAGGTCTTGCTCTCCAAGGCCTGGGCCCGGGACCGCTTTGCCCAGATCGACCCAGACCAGGCCGCTTCCACGGTCCCGGCCGGACAGATGGAGGATGGCGACACCACGTCCTTCTGTGTCGCTGACGGTCGGGGCATGATGGTCTCGCTGATCCAGTCGGTCTCCAGCAACTTCGGAAGCGGCGTGGTGGCCGCAGACACCGGCATCGTGCTCAACAACCGGGTAGGTCGCGGATTTTCCCTGGAGCCCGACCACCCCAACCTGTTTGCTCCCGGCAAGAAGACCATGCACACCCTCAACTGCTACATGGTGGCCGATAGCTCAGGCACCCCGATCCTGGCCGGCGGTACACCGGGCGGCGACGGTCAGCCCCAGTGGAACCTGCAGGCCCTGGTGGCCCTGGTCGACGGGGGTCTGGACGTTCAGGCCGCCGTAGAGGCCCCACGCTGGACCGTCTGGCCCGGCACCGATCCCTCGACCCTGCCCAATCCCTATGAACTGCAGATCGAGGCCCGCGTCGGCGAGGCAGCCCTGAAGGATCTGGAGGGGCGTGGCCATATCCTGGCCCGCCAGTCGGCCTGGGGCGGCGGCGGGGCAGCCCAGATCATCGCCCGCGACCCGGTCACCGGTGTCCTGGCCGGAGGTTCTGATCCCCGGGCCGAGGGCCTGGCTCTGGGCTTCTAGACAAGCGCAACCGGCAGTTCCGCCGGCGTCGCGCAGAGCCCGTGGGCACCGGCCAGGTAGGGTCTGAGGCCGAAGTGGTCGGCGGTGACCTGGGCGAAGGGCTGCGACTTGGCGGTGCAGATGAAGAGACGCCCAGCATAGGCCTCGTGCAATCGCGCCAAGGCTTCGAGGATTCCCGGGTAGAGGGTGGCCTGTTTCAATCCGTGTTCAGCGGCATAGGCCCGATAGAGACGCACACCTTCTTCGACATCGCCGCCTGCCCCCACGAGACACCGAAACGAGGTGCGGATCGGGGGGCCGATGAACCGCAGCAGGTCCTGGTCAGCCGGAACCTCGGCACCCAGGGCGGTCAATGCCACACGCACGCCGGCCAGGATGCCGGGGGCGGGATCAGTCAGGGTTCCGTCAAGATCGAGCAGCAGGGTCCGGGTCATGACGCGTACCTACACGCTGATGGTGGCGTCCACAAAATCGCAACGCCTCTAACCATGCAACCGTAAGGCGGCAAGGGGCCTATTGCGCGGTGCCGCGCGATGACCTAAGCGCCGAACCTTGGCTTTCGGGGGGGCAGAATGGCCGACGCCGATCTTGAACCCACTGTGCCGGTCCGGGGATTGCCATGATCACGCCCGCCATACAGTTTGAACCCGACGGCTATGTGGTGACGGGCCCGAAGATCATGGGTCGGCAGTCGGCGGGATATGGATTCCTGCGGGCCGCCGTCCAGGGCCGCGAGGGCCAGGTCATGTGGGGACACACCCGACACCGGTCCTCGGTGGAGGTATTCGCCAAGCTGGTGCGGGAGATCGAACCGGGCAGCCCGGTGGGGTGGGTGCTGCCCCACCAGTTTCCTCGTATGCGAGAGCTTGGTCTCTATTACACACCAGGCCCCGGCCTGAATGTCGCCGGGCGGTTGAGACTGCGGGCGGGGATCAATGCCTACAGCATCTGTGGCCTGACCCACACCATTGCCTCGGCCGGGGCCATGGACGAGATCGCTGGCCTGCTGACCGCCCCCATCGCGCCCTGGGACGCCCTGATCTGTACCTCGTCGGTGGCCCGAGACACCATCCAGACGGTGGTTGCCGCCCAGGCCGAGTATCTGGCCTGGCGGCTGGGGGGGCAGCCCAAGCAGGTTCTGCCTATGCTGCCGGTCATCCCGTTGGGGATTCACTGTTCGGATTTCTGTTTCACGCCTGAAGCCCGGGCCACCACGCGGGCCACCCTTGGTCTTGCGGCCGATGAGGTCGCGGTGCTGTTTGCCGGTCGCCTGTCACCGGCGGGCAAGGCCCACCCCTACACCATGTGGCGGGGTCTCCAAGTGGC
>JANPAO010000078.1:0-16404 GCA_031429955.1 Phenylobacterium sp.
CCGCCGGTGACAACAGCGGCGATTGAGGAATTGAGTTTCATGGACGCTTCGCTCCCGGTTTGGTTTACACTCTATCGAGTTTCCCCTGAGGCTTTAGCCCGATGAGCGGCAAGTCAAAAGCGTCACCCAACGTCAATGGCAAGGGTTTCGACACCCAGGCGGTGCTCGATCCCCAGCAAGCCCTGGTTCCTGCCGTTCAGAAGGTGAATGAACAGCGGGTCTCCGAGGGCTTTTGGCCCAAGTTCCGCAAGGTGGCCGCCCAGGCCCCCTTCGCCGCCGACGCCCTGTCGGTCTGGTACTGCGCCAGAGATCCCGACACGCCACGGGCCGCCAAGGGCCTGATGATGGCGGCCCTGGCCTATTTCGTCCTGCCCACGGACGCCATTCCCGATATCCTGGGGGTCATCGGCTTCACCGACGACGCGGCGGTCTTCGCAGCCCTGATGGCCGTGGTGGGCAAGAACCTGAAACCTCAGCACCGAGCGGCGGCCAAGGGGTTTCTGGATCGCATGAGCAGCTAGACCTAACGCGCAGCCCCCAGCGCGCGAACCTCCGTCCGCACCGCGTCCAGGTCCGACTGGGCCTTGGCGACGGCGGCGGGGTCGGCCTTGGCCTTGGCGGTCAGCAGATGTTCGGTGGCCTCCATCTCACGGACCGGGAGCAGGTGGGTGGCGTCGGCGGGCTTGAAGGCGCCGGTCTGCAGGCGCCGCAAATTGGCCCTCTGACGCTCGGCCTCTGGACCTGTCCCCACGCCGTAGCTGAAGAAGAAGGCACCGATCTTGGCCTTCAGGGCCGGGTCCAGGTCCTTGCGCCAGATCATGGGGTCCTCGGGGATGGTGGGGGAAGTCCAGATCACCTTCAGGTTGGCCAGGGTCTTGGCAGCCATGGGGGTGTTCTGCTGGCCTAGGCGGGCCATGGACTGGGTATTGTTGGTGGCGGCATCCAAGACGCCATTGGCCACGGCAAACAGATTGGACTCATGGTTGGCCGACCGGACCGTCTTGAAGCAGGTCTCGGGGCTCAGACCGCGCGGCGCAAACAGATAGGTCTTTGGGGCCAGGGTACCGGAGGTGGACTTGGCGTCTCCCATGCCGAAGTTCAGGGTGCGGTCACAGGTCAGAAGCTGGTCCAGGGTAATGGGGCTGTCCTTGGCCACGATGATCACCGACTGGTAGCCGTCCGGCCCCCCGTCAGGCTTGGTGGTACGGGCAAAGACCTCCCCGCCGGAGCGACGCACCGCCTCCAGGCCCGACTGGTTGGTGAACCAGCCCATGTCGGTCTGTTTGAAGCGCATGGCCTCGATCAGCGAGGAATAGTTGCTGCCGAAAAAAGGCTTCACCGTCAGGCCGGTGGCGGCCTGCAGGTCGGCCAGGACCGGGGCCCAGTCGGCCTCCGCCGTCGAGGCCTTTTCGGTGGACATGATCGAGAAGGTGATGGTGTTTTGCGTCGCCGGGGGTGCCACAGGCTTGGTGCAGGCAGCCAGGGTCAAGGTCGCCAAGAGCAGCCCCAGACGGAGGTCGTGCGAGATCATGAAGGTGCCTTTCAACAGGTCCAGCGGCCCATAGTTCGCCGGTCTTGTGACGCTTCTGCAAGTCGGGCCAGCGAAAACTAAGCTTGAGGCTCGTGACATTGGGCGCTAACGCCCGCCCATGTCCCTGCAAGGTCTTTCCCACCAAGCCCGTGAGGCCAAGAGCTGGCCCTTCGAACAGGCGCGCCTGCTACTGGCGCGCATCCTGCGCCTGAGGCTCAGCGATGCCGAGCGCGATCTGGCCGCTAGCCTGATCAACGAGGGCAAGGCCGCGCAGGCCGTCGCCACCTTCCCGGCCCTGAACCGGCCGGTGGTGTTCCAATGCGGGTTTGGGGCCTCTGGCCTGCCACACATGGGCACCTTCGGCGAGGCTGCCCGCCCGACCATGGTGCGCAACGCGTTCCGCGCCCTGACCGAGGACCAGGTCCCCACCAAGCTGATCGTCTTCTCCGATGACATGGACGGCCTGCGGAAGATCCCCGACAACGTGCCCAATCGTGAGATGCTGGAAGAAGACCGCGACAAGCCGGTCTCCAGCGTGCGCGACCCGTTCGGTGAGTACGAGAGCTTCGCGCACCACAACAATGCCCGCCTGCGCGCCTTCCTCGACGGCTTTGGCTTCGACTACGAGTTCAAGTCTTCGACGGAGACCTACCGGTCAGGCCAGTTCGACGCGGTGCTGCTGCGCATGCTAGAGCGCTTTGACGCCGTACAGGGGGTGATGCTGCCAACGCTGGGGGAAGAGCGGCGCGCCACCTATTCGCCCTTCCTGCCCATCAGCCCGGTGAGCGGCAAGGTACTGCAGGTTCCCACCCTGGAGCGTGACGTCGCCAAGGGGACCATCGTCTTCGACGACCCCGACGGTGGCCGCACCGAACTGCCGGTCACCGGCGGTCATGTGAAGATCCAGTGGCGTCCCGACTGGGCCGTGCGCTGGACGGCGCTGGGGGTGGATTTCGAGGCCTCGGGCAAGGACTTGATCGACTCGGTCCGGGTCTCCGACAAGCTCACCAAGGTGCTGGGGGGGACGCCACCGGTGGCCTTCCACTACGAGCTCTTCATGGACGAGAACAACCAGAAGATCTCAAAGTCCAAGGGCAATGGCCTGACCATGGAGGAGTGGCTGCGCTACGGCGCGCCCGAGAGTCTGGCCTATTACATGTACCAGTCGCCCAAGTCGGCCAAGCGGCTGTTCTTCGACGTTATCCCCAAGGCGACAGACGAGTATCTGCAGCAGCTGGACGCCTATAACCGCGCCCGGGTCGCCACCAACGCGGTGGGCCTGGACAACCCGGCCTGGCACGTTCACCGCGGTGCCCCCCCCGAGCAGGGCTCGCCGGTGAGCTTCTCGCTGTTGCTGAACCTCGTATCGGCGGCCGACGCCTCCACCAAGGACATCCTGTGGGGGTTCATCCGCAACTACCTCCCCGGCGCGACCCCGGAGAGCCAGCCCCTGCTGGACCGGCTGAGCGACTACGCCATCAACTACTACGAGGACTTCGTGAAGCCCTCGAAGGCCTTCCGCCTGGCCAGCGACCAGGAGAGAGCCGCGATGGTCGATTTGGTGGCCCGCCTCAAGGCCCTCCCGGCCAGCGCCGACGCCGAGGCGATCCAGAACGAGGTGTTCGAGGCCGGCAAGGTCGCCGGCTTCGAGCCCCTGCGCCTGTGGTTCACCGCCCTCTATGAGGTGCTGTTGGGCCAGAGCCAGGGCCCCCGTTTCGGCTCCTTTGCGGCCATCTTCGGCCTGGACCGAACCATCGCCCTGATTGAGCGAGGGCTGGCGGGAGACCTGGTGGCGGCCTGAGCGCCGATCACAAGCCCGCGAGGCGAGCCATGTGATCGACGATCATGTTGACGTTAACGGAACACGAGCTTACGTTTTGGGCAACGAAAGACGCTCCGAGGGAGGACGCTCGTGCCCATGGAATTGCGCCGTCCGGCGCGCACCTTCACCATCCGCCAGCTCTGCCTGGAGATTAAGTGCACCCCGCGCGCCCTGCGGTTCTATGAAGACAAGGGCCTGCTGTCCCCGGCCCGGGACGGGATGAACCGGGTCTATTCCTACAAGGACCGCGCCCGCCTGCAGTTGATCCTGCGGGGCAAGCGGGTGGGTCTGGCCCTGGCGGAAATCGGCGAGATCCTCGACCTCTATGAGGTCGATGACGGTGGCGCGGCCCAGAACCTCAAGTCCCTGGCCAAGTTCCGCGAGCGCATCGTCGCCCTTGAGGCCCAGCGCCAGGATATCGATACCGCCATCGAGGAACTCCGGGTCGCCACCGACACCCTGGCCCAGCACCTGTCGCGCACCCGACCTGACCTGCTGCCGCGCGCGGCAGACTATGATCAGGTCCTGCGGGCTAGGCTCGGCGACATGGAACTCGCCAAGTAGGCGCTGAGCCTAGGACCTAGAGCATTTTCCGATAAGTGTGAAACGGTTATCGGATCGAAAATTGCTCTAACTTTTTGAATTAGAGCCCTTTTTATCCGATCTGATTGACGCAATCAGATCGGAAAGGGCTCTAGAGCCGTTCGATCCTGCCGGCCGCCTCATCGATGATAGCGGCCAGAGCCTCCACCTGATCCTCGGCGACGCTGCCTTGCTGCATGCGCAGACGCAGGGCTGTGCCGAGATTCTGCATGGCGCGCTGGAGCTTGGGTCGGGATCCCGACGACTGTTCTGAGGCCTGGTCCAGGCGGGCGAAGATGGCCTCCACCGAGGCGCGATTGGCCTCCAACGCCTCGCGGCCGGCTGGCGTGGCCTCATAGGCCTTGCGGCCGCCTTCGGCCGCGATCGGCACCGCGAAACCCTCGTCCTCCAGCAGGGACAGGGTGGGATAGATGACGCCGGGGCTTGGGCGATAGGCGCCGCCCGTGCGGTCCTCCAACTCGCGCATGACCTCATAGCCATGGCGAGGTTTGTCGGCCAGCAGCGCCAGGACCAGGAACCGCAGGTCCCCGTGTTCCAGCAGTCGGCCGACCCGGCCCCCCCGCGCCCGGACGCCCCGGAGATGATCGCGAAGGTGGCCGCCAAATCCGTGGCGGCTGCGGTGTTCATGTCGGAAGTGTCTGTGCATTTTCGATCCTATTTAGACATATCGATATCGCAGATATATCTAACCCCGCTTCGAATACAAGGGAGATATATCGAAATAGATCGAAAACCTGTCTTGGTGGAGGGGCTCAGGCCTCGCGGAGGGCACTGGCCAGCAGTCGCCCCTCAGCGCCTCGGCTGGAACCGGCCCGCCAGGCCACCACGATCTCCCGGCTTGGGTGGTCGGCCACCAGGTGACGCACGGCCACGTGGGCCGCCTGGGTCAGGCCCGCCTCCACCGCCATGGCCGGCAGGAAGGTGACCCCAAGTCCTGAGCCCACCATCTGCACCAGGGTCGGCAGGGAGGTCGCGGCGAAGGCCTCCTCGTCGC
This sequence comes from Phenylobacterium sp., assembly GCA_031429955.1. Classification (GTDB taxonomy): domain Bacteria; phylum Pseudomonadota; class Alphaproteobacteria; order Caulobacterales; family Caulobacteraceae; genus Phenylobacterium. The sequence continues at coordinate 4,951 of JANPAO010000078.1, forward strand.
CCGTGGCCCGAGGGGGCTTGAGCCCGCAGGCCGACAGCACATGGTCGCGCAGACAGTGCCCGTCCTCCAACAGGATCAGGTCCTCACCCTCCATGGCCGAGGGCGGAAACTCCAACTGGTTGGCCAGGGGATGGTCGGCCGGGATAGCCGCCAGCAGTTCGTCGTCAGACACATGAGCGTGGGAGAGGCCCGCCATGTCGAAGGGCAGGGCAATCAGGGCGGCGTCCAACTGGCCCGCCTTCAGGGCGCCGATCAGTCTCTGGGTCAGGTCCTCCCGCAGATAGAGCCGCAGCTTGGGAAAGCGGGCCCGCAGCAGGGGCAGGGCCTTGGGCAGCAGGAAGGGGGCGATGGTGGGGATGACACCCAGGCGGAAGCGGCCGGTCAGGGGCTGACCAGCATTGCGGGCGGCCTGCACCAGTTCCTCCACCTCGTTGAGGATCGTATGGGCGCGGCTCAGGGCCGCCTCGCCGACGGCGGTCAGGATGACCCCAGACCGGGCGCGATCCACCACCGGGGCACCTAGGGTTCGCTCTAGCTCCTGAATGCCGGCCGACAGGGTCGGCTGGGTGACGTGAGCCGCCTCAGCGGCCCTGCCAAAGGCCCCATACTCGGCCAGCAGCTTCAGGTACTGCAGTTGGCGAAGGGTGGGGAGCATGGCGCGACCTAGGTCGGCTCGCCGCGGGCCGGGTCGCCAGGGGTCGCCGTCTGCGATGTCTGGGCGATGGCGACAGGGGTGCTCATGGGACCGCCGGCTCAAAACTCAGCGGTGCGCCCCAGAAGGTTTCGACCCGCAGATTCTGCGGCCCAGCCTTGCCGGTGGTCAGGAATGTACGCTCCCCTCGGTCACCGGCGACATATTCGGGATGATGGGCAAGGTACCCCTCCAGGGCATCGGCTGTCGCCTCCGGCTGGTGGATCAGCGGCGTGCCCGGCGGCAGGGCAGCGCGGAACATGTCGGCCACCATCTCATAGTGGGTGCAGCCGAGGATGGCGCGGTCGGGGGGCCGGCCGATGCGGCTACTCACCGCCTTCACATGGGCTTCGACCGCTGTCGCCAACTCGACGGCCCCGGCACCCTGTTCAATCATCGTGGCCAGCTCCGGGCAGGGCTGGGAAAACACCGCCACGTCCTGTCGACGCTTGTCGATCTCGATCTCATAGACCCTTGATCGCGCGGTGGCCGGGGTGGCGAAGACTGCCAGCACGTCGAGCTTTTCCACCTTGTCGCCCCGGCGGTCGGCCTCATGTTCCCAGGGCAGGCCGGTGGCGGCCTCAATGGTGGGCACAATGATTCCCAGCACATTGACCGCCCGACCGGTGGCCTTTCGATATCCTGGCAACCAGGTCTGTTGCAGCCGCCGCAAGGCGACGCCGGACGCGGTGTTGCAGGCCAGGACCACCAGGTCACAGCCGCGCTCAAACAGGGTCTGGCAGCCGGCCCGAGTGAGATCGACGATCTCCTCACCCTCGCGCCCGCCATAGGGGGTATTGGCCTGGTCGGCGAGATAGACCAGATCGGCCCTCGGAAAGCGGTCGACGAGCCGACGGTGAACCGTCAGCCCCCCCACCCCGGAATCAAACACGCCAATCGCCATTGATCGCGCTTAGAGCCTTTTCCGCGCCAGGGGAATCCTCCACCGCAAGGAACTGGGCTCCACCCAGCCGCTTAGGGCCTACCTGATGGGCCTGAGGCCCGCCTCACATTACAGTCCTGTCATGTGACGCCCGATGACATTCTGCCTAAGGTCGGCAAAACCTCTGCACCGCATCGGAGTTACCATGCATCGGCGCACCTTCCTTGCCGCCACCAGCGCCCTGGCGGCCACATCCCTGGTCCCAAGCGCGAGCCTTGCGGCCGAGGTCACCGACCTGACCGCCCCCTGGACCGGCCCCTTCGGCGGGGTGCCGCCCTTCGACAAGGTGAAGGTGGCCGATTTTGCGCCCGCCATCGAGGCGGCCATGGCTCAGGAACTGGCCCAGATCGAGGCCATCGCCGCCAATCCGGCGCCCCCGACCTTTGACAATACGATCGCGGCGCTGGAGCGCAGCGGCGATGCCAAGAACCGGGTCGACAATCTTTACGGCATCTGGAGCGGCACGCTCTCGACCCCGGAAATGCGGGCTGTCGATACCCTGATGGCCCCCAAGGACGCGGCCCATGGTGACAAGATCCTGCAGAACGGCCCGCTCTTCAAACGCATCGAGGCAGTCTATGAGTCACGCGAGGCCGCCGGCCTGACGGCTGAACAGCAAAGGCTGAGCTGGCTCTACTGGAACCGCTTTGTGCGGGCCGGCGCGCGGCTGTCGCCCGAGGCCAAGGCCCGGGTTGGCGCGATCAACCAGGAACTGGCTCAGCACTTCACCACCTTCAGCCAGAACCTGCTGGCCGATGAGACCGACTATGTCCTCTATCTGCGGACAGAGGCCGAGTTGGCGGGCCTGCCCAAGGACATCCGCGATGCCGCGGCCTCCGCCGCCGCCGACCGGGACCACAAGGGTGACTATGCCATCCTCAACACCCGCTCGTCCATCGACCCCTTCCTGACCTATTCAACTCGCCGGGATCTGCGGGAAAAGGTCTGGCGGACCTTCTACAGCCGTGGCGACAATGGCGATGCCCGCGACAACAATGCGGTCATCAAGAAGATCCTGAAGCTGCGGGTCGAGCGAGCCAACCTGCTGGGCTATCCGACCCACGCCCACTGGCGGCTGGAAAACGCCATGGCCAAGACGCCCGACAATGCCATGGCCCTGATGATGCGGGTCTGGCCCTCGGCTATCGCCCGGGTTGCCGAGGAGGTGGCCGAGATGCAGGCCATCGCCGACCAGGAGAAGGCCGGTCTGAAGATCGAGGCCTGGGACTATCGCTTCTATGCCGAGAAGGTCCGCAGCCAGCGCTACAACCTCGATATGAACGAGGTGAAGGCCTACATGCAGCTCGAGAAGCTGCGGGAGGGGATGTTCTGGGCCTCGGGCCAGATCTACGGCTTCACCTACCACCCGGTCACCGATGTTCCGGTCGCCCACCCCGACATCCGGGTCTGGGAGGTCAAGGCGGCCAATGGCGACCATGTGGGGCTCTGGTACTTCGATCCCTATGCGCGGGCTGGCAAGCGGTCGGGGGCCTGGATGAACGCCTACCGCGCCCAGGAAAAGTTCCGCGGCAAGATCACCACCATCGTCTCCAACAACTCCAACTTCGTGAAGGGCGCGCCGGGCGAGCCGGTGCTGATCTCCTGGGACGATGCCACCACCATGTTCCATGAGTTCGGCCACGCCCTGCACGGCCTTAACTCCGACGTCATGTATCCCTCCTTGTCTGGCACAGCCGTCGCTCGCGACTATGTGGAGTTCCCAAGTCAGGTGAATGAGGCCTGGCTCGCGACGCCTGAGGTGCTCAACCGGTTTGCCCTGCACCACCAGACCGGCAAGCCCATGCCGGCCGCCCTGGTCGCCAAGATCGAGCAGGCCCACACTTTCCGCCAGGGCTTTGAAGTGACCGAGTATCTCTCCTCAGCCCTGATCGATATGAAGCTGCACCTCGCGGGGGACGCCGATATAGATCCGGACGCCTTCGAGCGGGAAGAACTGGCAAAGCTGGGCATGCCCAAGGAACTGCCCATGCGCCACCGCACGCCGCAGTTCCAACACGTCTTCGCCAGCGACGGCTATTCGGCCGGCTACTACAGCTACCTATGGTCGGAGGTCCTGTCGCAGGACGCCTTCGGAGCCTTCACCGAGGCCGCCGGTCCCTATGACAAGGCTGTGGCCAAGCGCCTGCACGACAAGGTCATGAGCATCGGCAACACCGTCGACCCGGCCCAGGCCTATCGAAGTTTCCGGGGTCGCGATCCAGACGTGAAGGCCTATCTGCGCGACAAGGGCTTCCCGACGGGGTGAAGGCTCAGCAGGCGACGGCCTCGACAAACCCCGCCTGAGCGTAGTCGAGGATCTTGCGGTCCCGGGTGACGATGGCGGCTCCAAGATGACGCGCGGTGGCGATGATCAGGCGGTCGGCTGGGTCGCAGTGGAGCGCGCCGGGCAGGTGCGACGAGTCAATCGCGATCCAAGGGGTCAAGGCGGCGAGCTTGACCGCTCGCCGCGCCATGAAGACGCCGAACCAGATCTTCGGGTCGGGCGAGAACACCGGATCGGGCGCTCGCCCGGCTCGCGGCCGGCTCAAAAGGCCGATTTCCCAGGCCGAGGCGGGCGACACGAAGAGGGTTCTGCGCACCGCAGCTTCTCCGATCATGGCCTTCGCGTCCGGATCGAGCGTCGCGTCCTGGGCGATCCAGATCAGGGCGCAGGTGTCGAGAAGCAGGGCGCTCAAGAGTGAAGTATGCCGGATTCCGCCAGAAAGGGCTCGTCCAGTGCCGGCTCCGTCAGGTCGAAACCCTCAGGAATGAAGGTCTGATCCTTGAGGCACCCAAAGAGGCCGTCGACGCTCTTGGCCAGGGTTTCGGGCGGGGTCAGCACCGCCATGACCTTGCCACGCTTGGTCACCTCCACCCGTTCAAGCTTCCCCGATCCCAGGCGGTCAAGGATATCCAGGCACTTGGCCTTGAACTCTGTGACGGTAAAGCTCGGCACGTCGGACATCGTTCATAACGTGGTCATTTCAAATGACCAGTCAAGCGCGGCTCTGATCTCGCCAAATCCTTGACCTTGGCCGGCTTTCCGCGCATAGACGCGCCCTTCCGGCGCAGAGCAATCGCGCCCTCCACCGCCACGACCCCCAGGTCTGATCTGGGACGAGGGCGGCGAGGCCCCCCGTCGACGTGATCGTCCACGGGGGTCGATTGCGTTTGGGCCACAGGAGTTGGAATTGTTCGACGCGCTGACCGATCGGCTGTCTTCCGTCTTTGACCGGCTCTCCGGTCGCGGGGTGCTGTCTGAAAAGGATATCGACGAGGCCCTGCGTGAGGTTCGCGTGGCCCTGCTGGAGGCCGACGTCGCCCTGCCGGTGGTGCGGGACTTCATCGCCAAGGCCAAGGAGAAGGCCGCCGGCCAGGACGTGATCCGCTCGATCCGCCCTGCCGACCAGGTGGTCAAGATCACCTATGACGGCCTGGTGGAGATGCTGGGTGGCGAGACCACCGAGGGGCTGAACATCAGCCTCAACCCGCCCACCGTGATCCTGATGGCCGGCCTCCAGGGGTCGGGCAAGACCACCACGGCCGCCAAGCTGGCCCTGAAGCTGGTGAAGGATCGCAAGAAGGTCCTGCTGGCCTCTCTAGACACCCGTCGCCCGGCGGCCATGGAGCAGTTGGCGACCCTGGCGGTTCAGGCCGGGGCTGAGTCCCTGCCCATCGTGGCGGGCCAGAGCGCGCCTGATATTGCGCGGCGGGCCATGACCGCAGCCAAGCTGCAGGGCTATGACATCCTCATCCTCGACACCGCCGGGCGCACGACGCTCGACGAGGCGATGATGAGCGAGGCCGCCGAGATCGCGCGTATCGCCAACCCCTCTGAAACCCTGCTGGTGGCCGACAGCCTCACCGGCCAGGACGCGGTGCGCACCGCCAAGGCCTTCCATGAGCGCCTGCCGCTGACCGGCTTGGTCCTGACCCGGGCCGATGGCGACGGGCGCGGCGGTGCAGCCCTTTCGATGCGCGCGGTCACCGGCCTGCCCATCAAGTTCTTGGGCGTCTCTGAAAAGATCGACGGCCTGGACGTCTTCGACGCCGCCCGCGTGGCCGGCCGCATCCTGGGCCAGGGCGATATCGTTGCCCTGGTGGAGAAGGCCACCACCGATCTCGACGTGGCCAAGGCCGAGGCCATGGCCAAGAAGTTGGCCAAGGGCCAGTTCGACCTGGATATGATGGCTGACCAGTTTGCCCAGATGAAGAAGATGGGCGGCATGGAGGGGCTGATGGGTTTCCTGCCCGGCGTCCAGAAGATGAAGAAGCAGATCGCCGAGGCCAATATCTCCGACAAGGCGCTTGATCGTCAGGCGGCGATCATCTCCTCGATGACCAAGCTGGAACGCAAGAAGCCCGACATCCTGGCCGCCTCCCGCAAGCGCCGGATCGCCAAGGGGGCTGGGGTCGATGTCTCCGAGGTCAACCGCCTGCTGAAGCAGCACCGCCAGATGGCTGATGCCTTCAAGATGATGAGCAAGGACGGCGGCAAGGGCTTTGCTCGCATGGCCGGCATGATGGGCGGTGGCGGTGGTGACCGCCTGAAAAGCCTGGGCGGTGGCAAGCTGCCCGGACCCGATCCGAGCCAACTGGAGGCCCTGGGTAAGATGGCTGGCGGCGGCAAGCTGCCGGGTCTTGGCGAGGCTCCACCCAAACTTCCCGGCCTCGGCGGTGCCCTGCCGCCGGGCTTCAATCCCTTCAAGAAATCCTAGAAATCACAAGGACCACCCATGCTGAAAATCCGTCTCGCCCGTGGCGGCGCCAAGAAGCGCCCCTACTATTCCATCGTCGTCGCCGACAGCCACTCGCCCCGCGATGGCCGCTTCATCGAGAAGGTGGGCACCTACAACCCGCTGCTGAAGCGCGATGATCCCCAGCGCGTCACCCTGAAGCTGGAAAGCATCCAGGCCTGGGTCGCCAAGGGTGCCCAGCCCACCGACCGCGTCGCCCGTTTCCTGGCCCAGGCCGGCGTCGTGAAGTGGGAACACGGCAACAACCCCAACAAGGGCAAGCCCGGCAAGAAGGCGGTTGAGCGCACCGAAGAGCGCGCCCAGCGCGATGCCGCCGCCGCTGCCGCCCTGGAAGAAGCCAGGAACGCCCCGCCGCCCGCGCCTGAGCCCGAGCCCGTCGTAGAGGCCGCGCCGGAAGCTCCGGCCGCTGAAGCCCCGGTCGAAGAGGCCCCCGCCGCTGAAGAAGCCCCCGCTGTCGAAGCTGCGCCGGCCGCTGAAGAGGCTCCGGCTGCTGAGCCCGCTGCTGAGGCTGAAGAAAAGACCGAAGGCTGAGGCTTGGACAGGCGGCGGTGAGTCCCATGGCTGACCGCCTCCTCCAGGTCGCTCGCGTCGCCGGAGCCTTCGGCGTGCGCGGGGAGATCCGCATCACCACCTTCACCGAAGACCCCCTCGCTCTGGCGACCTACAAGGTCCTGGTCCGCCAGGACGGGTCGCCGGGCCTGACCCTCACGGCGGCCCGTGCGGTGAAGGGGGCGGTGATTGTGCGGGCCAAAGACATCGACACCCGCGACCAGGCGCAGGCCCTGCGGGGCCTGGCCCTGTTTGTGCCCCGAGACAGTCTGCCACCCCCCGACGAGGACGAGTTCTACCTCGCCGACCTGATCGGCCTGGCCATAGAAACCCCCCAGGGCGAGCCCCTGGGCACGGTCAAGACGGTGCAGGACTTCGGGGCCGGCGACCTCATCGAGGTCCAGCCCGCCATGGGGGCCAGCTGGTGGCTGCCCTTCACCCGCGAGGCGGTGCCCCAGGTGAAGATCGCCGAGGGCAAGCTGATCGCCATCCCCCCGACCCTGGTGGGCGACCCGGAACCACAAGGCGAGTAGACCTTTTCGAGGCCGGTCCCGGGCCCCTGTCAGCCAAATCGCTTGTTCAGGTTCGGCAGGCCCTCGCCCAGTCCGGCCAGCTCGCCGGAATCTCCCTCTGCAAGGTAGGCCGCCGTGGCGCGCGCCAGGGCGCCATAGGCCGTAGCAAACAGACCACCCCCAGACGACAGCCGCCGCACACCCGCGCGCTGCAAGGCTACGGCCTTGGGCAGGCCGGCGCGGGACATGGCGTTCAGGGGCAGGGCGATATCGGCCGCCAGGGCGACGAACAGGGCCTCATCGGTGGGCCCGGGCACGAAGATCCCGTCGGCACCGGCCTGACCATAGAGCCTGGCCCGGTCGATCACCTCGGCCAGGGCGGCCTCTCCGGTCATCAGCCCCTTCAGATAGACGTCGGTCCGGGCATTGATGAAAAGGTCCACCCCGGCCTGGTCGGCAGCCGTCCGGGCCGCCTCGATCTTGCGGGCGTGGAGGGCGGGGTCACGGCGGCCATCCTCCAGATTAATGCCGACGGCACCGGAGCCTACCACCGCCTTGATGGTCTGCGCCAACTGGACCAGATCGTCGGTATATCCCCCCTCGATGTCGGCGGTCAGGGGCACGTTCAGAACCCGCGTCATCTCGGAGATGGCCGTCAGCAGCAGGGGCACCGGAAAGAGATCACCGTCGGCATAGCCGTGGGCCCAGGCCACTGCGGCGCTGGAGGTGGCCACGGCCTTGGCCCCGGCATCGGCCATCATCGCCGCACTGGCGGCGTCCCAGGCATTGGGCAGGACCAGGATATCTGGCCCGGCGTGCAGGGCTCGAAAGGCTGTGGCGTGACTCATGGCGATCTCCAGGGAAGGTCGATGATCCTTAAGGTGGAATCCCGCGCCCGGCTGGCGGGTATCGGACGCCGACGATTAGCGCCCGGCAGGGCCTTCATAGACGCCCGGCGTGGCCGGCGCGCCGTGATCGGCCAGGACAAACCGGCGATCACAATAGGGACACTCCACAAACCCGGCCTCGCCCATCTGCAGCCAGACCCGGGGATGACCCAGGGCCCCACCAACCCCCTCGCAGGCGATTCGCGCCGAGGTCACCTGAACCGTCTCCGGCGCAGGACCGACGAGGGGCGGTGAGGCAGTTTTGGGGGCAGGGGCGGTTTTGCGGGCCATGATGGAACTCTCCGACGGCGGACGCTTGGCGACGAGCCCGCGCGCGCCTAGGTATGCGACCATAGCTTTCGCCGTCAATCACGGCCGTTTTCGAAAAGTCGCCTATGACCCTTCCAGATTTTGCCATCGAGGCCAAAGGTCTGTTCAAGACCTATCCTGCCACCAAGACCACCGCAGAGATGCAGGCGCTGAAGGGGATCGATCTGGCGATTCCTCGGGGTTCGATTTTCGGCCTGTTGGGTCCCAATGGCGCGGGCAAGTCCACCTTCATTAACATCCTGGCGGGGCTCACCAAGAAGACCTCCGGCACGGTTTCGATCTGGGGCCGCGACATCGACGAGCGCCCCCGCGATGCCCGGGCCGCCATTGGCGTGGTGCCGCAGGAAATCTCAGCCGACCCCTTCTTCACGCCCCGGGAATCCCTGGAGGTCCAGGCCGGCATGTACGGCGTTCCGGCCAAGGAGCGTCGGACCATGGAACTGCTCCAGGCGCTGGGCCTCGGGGACAAGGCCAATGCCTATGTCCGTCAGTTGTCGGGGGGCATGAAGCGTCGCCTGATGGTGGCCAAGGCCATGACCCACAATCCGCCGGTCCTGATCCTCGATGAGCCCACCGCCGGGGTGGACGTGGAACTGCGCAAGCAGCTCTGGGCCTATGTGGTGGAGCTGAACCGCAAGGGCGTGACCATCGTGCTCACCACCCACTATCTGGAGGAGGCTCAGGAGCTCTGCGACCAGATCGCCATCGTCAACCGGGGCCTGGTGGTGGCCTGCGAGCCCACAGCCACCCTGCTGAGCCGCCTGGACGTCCGCAATGTGGTGGTGACGCCGGAGGAGCCGGTGACGGTGGCGCCGGCTCTTCCCGGCTTTGAGACCCGCCTGCGTCCGGCCGGCGCCTTTGCCGTTTCCTACCGCACCGGCCAGTCCAGCGTGGAACAGGTCCTGGCCGCGGTGCGCGCCGCGGGCCTGTACATCAAGGACATCGCCACCGAGGACCCAGACCTGGAGGACGTCTTCGTCTCCCTGACCTCGGCCCCCGCCCCGATCGTCGCCTGAGCCTTTCGCTCGCCGCCGCTTTGGGCTAGAAGCCCCATTCCGAAACGCACCCGTAGCTCAGCTGGATAGAGCGTTGCCCTCCGAAGGCAAAGGTCACACGTTCGAATCGTGTCGGGTGCGCCAATCTTTTCAAGGGATTGGAGATCGGCCACCCAACTCCCTTACTCCTCCGCCTCCACGACCTTGGACGACCCCGACAGGCTCTTTTCCAGCTTGATGGGCTTGGTGGTCAGGCGGACTTCGCTGGAGCCGGAGAGGTCCAGAGTGGCGCGGTCGCGGGCTGACAGGGTGGCTTCGGAGGCGCCGCTGGCCTTGACCTCGGCGGTCTCGGCGCTCAGGGCACCGACATCGGCCTCGCTGGAGCCGCCGAGCGACAGTTTCAGGGTCTTGGTCTGACCCTGGGCGGCCACCTCGGAACTGCCGGAGGCCCGGACCTCCAGGCTGTCCTGGGCATAGGCCCCGATAGTCAGGCGGCTGGAACCGCCGAGGTCAAAGCGGGTGACCTTGGGGGCGGTCATCAGGATCTTCAGGCGCCCGCGCCGGTGGTGCGACAGGCCATCGTCCAGCCGCCCCGCAGCCAGGGTCAGGGCGTCGACGATGTACTTGGGGCCGGTGATGGTCAGTTGGCCGGGGCCGGTTCCGCCCTGGGTGAAGACCAGTTCGGCCGGGACTGCCAGGTCCAGGGCCTCGCTCCCGTCCCACGTCAGCTCCCGGGTGGTGGTGGCAAAGCCCGGACCGTGATCGTGATGGGATCGCCAGGGTCCCGGGCCGCCGACCCAGTTCCACTGCCAGTCCCGCGCGGCCAGGTCGCGGCCGCCTAGGGCCGCAGCCCCGCCCAGGGTGACGATTGCGGTCAGGAACCCGACCACGGCGATGATGACAAGAAGACGGATCATGGCTGCCCGCTCACGCTTGAGGTTCAATGGCCGGCTTTAAGAGCCGGTAGTGGAGCCGTCCGTACCAGACCAGCAGGTTCACAAAGCCCACGGTCACCAGGCTGACGATGGCACCCAGCGACACGGAGCCGGCCATCAGGCCGATGCCCGCCAGCAGTGCTGTGGCGACCCCGCCCGGCGGGTCCATGAAGGGCCCGACCGTGAAGACCAGCCCACCCGCGCCAAAGAGCGCGATCACCGCAACAAACAGCCCCAGCAGGGTGCCGGCGATCGACAGGACGATGGGCAGCAGGATCAACAGGTCGATGGCGCCCAGGCCGAGCACGGCAAACACCGCTGAGGCTGCGGCCGAGGGATTGCGTTCGGCCTCCCAGCGCTTCAGGCCAGCCTCGGCCCGCAGCTCTCGGGCCAGGCGACCTGGATCGCCCAGAGCCTGTGCCACCTCGGCCTCGCTGCGGCCTGCGGCTTCGCCCTCGGCAAAGTGGGCTTCATGATCGGCGACGATCTCGGCGATGGTGGCCGCCGGCAGACCGGCCAGGCCCAGGCGCAGCCGGTCGAGGAAGGCTTGGCGGCTCATTTCAGGTCTCCGACGATGGCGTTCACGGCCCGGGAGAATGACTCCCAGGCCAGTTTCTGGCCGGTGAAGCTGGTCTTGCCGGCCTCGGTGAGCCGGTAATACTTGCGCGGCGGGCCCGACGAGGACTCCACCAGATAGGTGTCCACCAGCCCATCGGCCTGCATCCGCCGCATCAGCGGGTAGATGGTGCCTTCCCCCATATCGATCCCCTCGGCCAAACGGCTTGCGATCTCGTAGGCGTAGTTGTCGCCCCGCGAGAGGAGCGCGAGCACGCAGAGCTCGAGAACCCCCTTCTT
>JANPAO010000079.1:0-2085 GCA_031429955.1 Phenylobacterium sp.
GATCAAGCAGGTCGCTCCATCGCGCCAGGGTCTGATCACAGGCAAAGCCGCCTTGCAGCATGGCCAGGGATCGTTGCCCTAAGGCGGTAGCAACCTGCGGGTTATCAGCCAGGCGCGTGATCACCTGCGCAAGCGCCACCCCATCCCCCACCGGGGTTGCATGACCGCTGCCGTGAGCAAGCACCAGGTCAGCAAGGTCTGACGGTTGATCGACAATGGCGATCATGCCGCGACCGGCTGCGGCTATGCCAAACACCTTGGAGGGAAACATCAGACCCCGGAAATCTGGCAGCAGGGACACCAGGTGCACCTGGGGCAGGCTTAAGGAATAGGCCAGCATCTCGTGGGGCTGGTAGGGCTCGAACCTGAAACTGGCCTCAAGCCCCTGCCGCGCGACGTCTACGCGCAGGGGCCCCTGCCCTGCGCCGCCGCCGATCATCAGGAACAGGATGTCTGGCCGGTCGCGCAGGTGATCGGCGGCGGCGATGAGGGTCCGCCAATCATGGGCGCGCCCTAAGTTGCCGGAGTATCCCACCACGAACCGGTCCTGCAGACCCCAGGCCGCCACCAGGGGATTGTCCGCCGGTGCCACGGGACGCACGATCGTATCGTCGCTCCAGTTGTGCACCACCTCGACCCGTGAGCCACCGGCCAGCGGTGCCACGATCCTGGCCATGTCCTCGCAGATCACCACATTGACACTTGCCCGGCGCAGGGAGGCGTTGCGAAGGGTCTTCAGGACCCGGCCCAGGGGCCCGCGCGCAGCACCCACGCCATAGGCGACGGCGATTTCCGGATAGAGATCCTGCAGCCAGTTGACCAGGCGGCCCCCCTTAAGTGCTGCCGCCCAGCCTGCGAACACCGAGATCAGCGGCGGGTCAGTCTTGGCCACCACCAGATCGCCACGCTTCAGGGTGGTGAGCAGGGCCAAGAAGGCGGTCAGGTAGAAGGAGAGATAGTCCAGCGCCCGCCCGGCCAGGCCGCCATTGCCAAACCGCGTGGTGAGCACGCGGCGGACCTCGACGCCTGCGATGGTCTCGCTCGCGGGAAGGATCCCTGTCGCGCCATAGAGTTGGCGGCTGGTGATCACGCTCACCCGCCATCCCCGGCTGGCCAGATGCTCAGCCAGCCTTGTCAGGATCTGGCTGGTGGCCGACATGTCGGGCGCATAGAAGCGGTTGACGAAAACCACGCACCGGGCCTTGGCGGAAGCCTCTTTCACCCTAGGCCTGATGGGCCAGGAACCAGGCATAGACGTCCTCGACGCCGCGCTTGAGGTCGATCCTTGGCGACCAACCCAGGGCGGTGAGCTTGCCCGTATCCATCAGCTTGCGCGGCGTGCCATCGGGCTTGGCCCGGTCCCAGGCGATGTCGCCCTCAAAGCCCACGGCGTCGGCCACCAGCCGCGCCAGGTCGGCGATGGCGATGTCGTCGCCGCAGCCGACGTTCACGTGCTGATCGCCCGAATAGGTGGTCATCAGATGCACCAGGGCATCAGCGCAGTCATCCACATGCAGGAACTCCCGCCGAGGCGTCCCCGTGCCCCAGACGCCAAACGACGCCTCCCCCCCCATCTTGGCCTCGTGGGCCTTGCGGATCAGAGCCGGGAGAACGTGGCTGTTTTCCAGGTCAAAATTGTCGCCGGGGCCATAGAGGTTGGTGGGCATGGCGGAGATGAAGTCATCGCCATGCTGCTGGCGATAGGCCAGGGCCAGCTTCAAACCGGCAATCTTCGCAATAGCGTACCACTCGTTGGTGGACTCTAGGGGCCCCGTTAGCAGGGCGTCCTCGCTGATCGGCTGGGTGGCGAACTTGGGATAGATGCACGACGATCCCAGGAACAGAAGCTTGCCAACCCCTTGGCGGTGGGCCGCCTCGATGATGTTGGCCTCGATCATCAGGTTGTCGAACAGGAAGTCTGCCGGCCTGGCGGCATTGGCGCCAATCCCGCCCACCTTGGCAGCGGCAAGGAAGATGGCGTCGGGCCTGGTCTTGGCCATCCAGGCCGAGGTCTCCGCCTGCCTGCGCAAGTCCAACTCGTCGCGACCGCAGGTCAGGATCTCGCAGTTTTCACCCGCCAGGCGC
>JANPAO010000080.1:0-2868 GCA_031429955.1 Phenylobacterium sp.
CCACCTCCCCCACATCGCGCGACGCGCTGGGGGAGGATCTGGAAACACTGACGAGTATCGCGAGCGATCCCTTCTCCCCCTGTGGGAGAAGGTGGCCCTGCGAAGCAGGGTCGGATGAGGGGTCGAAAGCCCTATCCGATCTCGGAGCCAGAAGGCCCTTCATCGAGGCCAGCGCGACCCCTCATCCGTCAGCTTCGCTGCCACCTTCTCCCGCAGGGGGAGAAGGGCAGGAGGGTGGCTTTGACCCTTGTTTAGGGGCCTGGCCGGCGCGCCAACTACCCGCACCCCTTGCAGCCCGCCCCGAAAGCGTCGAGGTTCGGGGGATGTTCAAGCCGCTTGCCCTGATCGCCCCCCTTCTGCTCCTGTCGGCCTGCGCCACGCCGGGTGCCGACCTTGCGCGGTTCGAGGATCCGGGCGGGTCGGCCTATGGCTTGTTCCTGGCCGGCCAAGGGGCCCTGAACGACGGCCGCAGTGCCCAGGCCATGGACTATTTCGATCAGGCCCAGGCCCGGGGCGAGCCCGAGGGCCTGATGGCCGAGCGGACCTTTATCGCTGCCATCCTGGCCGGGGACATCACCCGCGCCGCCGCCCTGGCCCCCACCGGAGATCAGGGGACGGAGCCTTCCAGGCGGATCGGGCGGTTGGTCAGGGCCGTCGAGGCCATGGCGCTGGGCCAGGGTAAGCCGGCCCAGGCCCTGCTGACGCCCGAGGCCATCGGTTTCCCCCACAAGACCGCCAGCACCCTGCTGGCCCCCTGGGCCGCGGCCATGGCCGGCGACGCCGAGGGGGCCGTGGTTCGACCGGAACTGCGCAATGACAAGCTGGTGGAGTATTTCGGCCTGCTGGGTCAGGCCCACCTCTATGAGCGGGCCAAGCGCTATGACGAGGCCGAGACCGACTTCAAGGCCCTGACCGCCGGCGACGCCCCCGGCCAGATGGTCGTCCTGGCCTATGGCGGCTTTCTGGAGCGGCGGGGGAAGCGTCTCGACGCCGTGGCCCTCTATGACAAGGCGCTGGCCAATGAGCCCGGCGACAGCACCCTGCTGGCGGCCAAGGTCCGCGCCGCCTCCGGTCGGCCGCCGCCGATGCCGACCCTGCGCCAGGGGGCGGCCCAGGCCCTTTTGCCGCCCGCCGCCAACCTGATCAGCGCCAAGCAGAGCCAGATCGGTCTGGTCTATCTGCGCCTGGCCCTGCGTCTGGACCCCAACCGCAATGACGCCTGGCTGCTGGTGGGCGATCTGATGGAGGAGGCCGGCGATCTCGAGGCCGCCCGGGCCGCCTATGAAAAACCCCGCCCCGGATCGCCGGAATTTGCGGCCGCCCGCTCCAAGCTGGCCTGGAGCTATCAGACCGCCAAGGACAGTGCCGCGGCCCTGGTCATGGCCCGGGAGGGTGCGGCCTCCGGCGACCTGGACGCCCAGGTGACCCTGGCCGATCTGCTGCGGGTCAATGAGACCTATGCCGAGGCCGCCCAGGTCTTGACCCAGGTGATGGCGGCCCGGCCTGGCGACTGGCGACTGCTCTATTCCCGAGGCGTCTCCCTGGAGCGCGCCGGTCGCTGGACCGAGGGGGAGGCCGATCTGAAGGCGGCTCTGGTCCTGCGGCCCGACGACAGCGAGCTGTTGAACTATCTCGGCTATTCCTGGATCGACCGGGGCGAGAACCTGGCCCAGGCCCTGGCCATGGTCCAGAAGGCCGTGGCCGCCAACCCCAAGTCTGGGGCCATGGTCGACAGCCTGGGCTGGGCCTATTATCGGCTGGGGGACTATAAAAAGGCCGTCGCGACCCTGGAGGAGGCCATCGAGCTGGAGGCAGGCGACCCCGACATCAACAACCACCTGGGGGATGCCTATTGGCGGGTCGGCCGCCGAGACGAGGCCCAGTTCCAGTGGAAGCGGGTCCTGACCCTCGACCCCGATCCCAAGACCAAGGCCGAGGCTCAGGCCAAGCTGGCCTCTGGCCTTGGTCCCACCGGCCCGGCCCAGGCCGCCAAGGTGGCGGGTCCCTAGCCCCATGGTCAGCGAGACCCTGGCACCGGCCAAGATCAACCTGTTCCTGCACGTCGGAGCCCCAGGCACCGATGGCTATCATCCCCTGTGCTCCCTGATGGTCTTTGCCGATGTCGGCGACCGCGTGACCCTCCAGTCCGCCGATGCCGTGGACCTCAAGGTGCGCGGTCCGTTTGGCGGCCAGCTTGACGGGGAGGGGGACAATCTGGTGCTGCGCGCCGCCCGCGCCCTGCTGGCCCAGGGAAAGGGTCCCCAGCCGCCCGTCGCCTTCAGCCTGGACAAGCGCCTGCCTGTCGCTGCGGGGCTCGGTGGTGGCTCCAGCGACGCCGGGGCGGCCCTGCGACTGTTGCGCCAGGTGGTCACCCCCCACCTGGACGACCCCGCCCTGGAGGCGGTGGCCGCGAGCCTGGGGGCCGATGGGGCCGCATGCCTCTGGGGCCGCCCAGTGGTGGCCCAGGGCCGGGGCGAGCGCCTGTCGCCGGCCCCAGGTTTGCCGGTGATCGAGGCGGTGCTGGTCAATCCCGGCGTTACCGTCTCCACGCCCCAGGTCTATCGTGGCTATGACGCGGGCGGTGCCTTTGGCGACATCACCCCGCCGCCCATGCCGCAGGCCTTTGAAAGCGTCGAGGAACTGGCCGGTTGGCTGGCCACCACCCGCAACGACCTGGAGGCCCCTGCCGTGGCCCTGGCCCCGGTCATCGGCGACGTCCTGGCCACCCTGGCCGACGAACCCGAATCCTTGATCGCCCGCATGTCCGGCTCCGGTGCCACCTGCTTTGCCCTCTGCCAGGGCGACGTGGAGGCCGAGAGCCTGGCCGAACGCCTGATGGCCATGAAGCCTGGCTGGTGGATCCAGAGA
>JANPAO010000081.1:0-3019 GCA_031429955.1 Phenylobacterium sp.
AAGCTATCGTCGTGCGCACGTCTTCCGCCATCAAGCGCAAGGACGGTTCGGTTATCCGCTTCGATAAGAACGCCGCGGTGATCGTGAACAAGCAAAGCGAGCCGATCGGCACGCGGATCTTCGGCCCAGTTCCCCGCGAACTGCTCGCCAAGAACCACATGAAGATCATCTCTCTCGCGCCTGAGGTGCTGTAATGGCCGCGAAGATCAAAAAAGGGGACCGCGTCATGGTCCTGGCCGGCAAGGACAAGGGCCGTCAAGGCAATGTCCTGAAGGTTTTGCCCAAGGATGAACGCGTTGTGGTGGAAGGCCTGAACATGGTTCAGCGTCATACCCGCCCCAGCCAAGGTGATCCCCAGGGCGGTATCAAACATAAGGAAGCGGCGCTTCACGTCTCGAACGTGGCGATCGTGGATTCCAAGGGCAAGCCGACCCGCGTCGGCTTCCGTGTCGATGGCGACAAGAAGGTCCGCGTCGCCAAGACGACCGGTGAGGTGATCAATGGCTGAGCAAGCTTACGAGCCGCGGCTGAAGTCCGAATATCGCCAGCGCATCCGCGCGGTGATGAAGGAACAGTTTGGCTATACCAACGAGATGCAGATCCCCAAGCTGGACAAGATCGTCCTGAACATGGGTATCGGTGAGGCTGTGGCCGACTCTAAGAAGGCCAATGCGGCCATCAAGGATCTGGCGGCAATCGCCGGCCAAAAGCCGGTGGCCACCAAGGCCCGCAACTCCATCGCCGGCTTCAAGCTGCGCGAAGGCATGGTGGTGGGAGCCAAGGTCACCCTCCGCGCCGACCGCATGTATGAGTTCCTGGACCGCCTGATCACCATCGCCCTGCCGCGGGTGCGGGATTTCCGGGGCCTGAAGCCGACGTCCTTCGACGGTCGCGGCAACTACGCCATGGGTCTGAAGGAGCACATCGTGTTCCCAGAGATCAACTACGACCAGATCGATCAGATGTGGGGCATGGACATCATTGTCGCCACGACCGCGAAGACCGATGACGAAGCGCGTGCGCTTCTCAAGGAATTCCAGTTCCCCTTCGTTCAAGCATAACGGGCGGGAAGGAAAGAACAGATGGCTAAGAAAAGCGCCGTAAACCGCAACGAGATGGTCAAGAAACTCGTTAAGCAATATGCCAGCAAGCGCGATGCGCTGAAGGCGGTTGCCAATAACGAGAGCCTGCCCCTCGAAGAACGCTTCGAAGCACGCCTCAAGCTTGCCGAGTTGCCCCGCAACTCGTCCAAGACCCGCATCCGTAACCGGTGCGAGATCACAGGGCGTCCGCGGGCCTATTACCGCAAGTTGCGTATGAGCCGGATCGCCCTGCGCGATCTGGGATCGAATGGCCAGATTCCTGGCCTCGTGAAATCGAGCTGGTGAGGAGGGTCTCATGGTGAACGACCCCGTTGGCGATATGATCGCCCGCATCAAGAACGCCGCGACCCGCGGCCGTTCGAAAGTCATGTGCCCCGCCTCGAAGATGCGCGCGCGCGTCCTCGATGTGCTGGCCGACGAAGGCTATATCCGCGGCTATCAGCTTGTGCAGCAGCCGGGCGCCTTCCCGGAGTTCGAGATCGAGCTGAAGTACTTCGATGGCCAGCCGGTCATCGTGGAAATCCGCCGCGTTTCGAAGCCTGGCCGCCGCGTCTATTCGTCGATCTCTGATCTGAAGCCCGTGAAGAACGGTCTTGGGATCTCGATCCTGTCGACGCCCAAGGGCGTCATGTCCGACACGGCTGCACGCGATGCGAACGTGGGCGGCGAAGTCCTCTGCAGGGTCTACTAGGATGTCTCGTATCGGAAAGAAGGCGGTTGCCGTCCCCGCAGGGGTCACGGTCACCATCTCCGGTCAAACCGTCGCGGTGAAGGGACCCAAGGGTCAACTCTCCTGGACTGTGGCCGAAGAGATCGAGGTCAAGCAGGAAGGCGCTGAGCTGCTGCTGACCAAGAAGGTCGAGTCCCAGCGGGCGCAAGCCATGTGGGGCCTGTCGCGCACCCTGGTGGGCAACATGGTCGAGGGCGTCACCACCGGGTTCGAGCGCACGCTTGAGCTGGTGGGGGTCGGCTATCGGGCTGCGATGAAGGGCGACGCGCTCTCCATGCAACTGGGCTTCAGCCACGATGTGGATGTGCCGCCGCCAGCCGGGATCACCTTCGTCGTGCCCAAGCAAACCGAAATCAAGATCAGCGGCATCGACAAGCAGGTCGTTGGCGAGATCGCCTCTCAGATCCGCAGGCTCCGGCCCCCCGAGCCGTATAAGGGCAAGGGCGTCCGCTATGCGGGCGAAGTGGTCCGTCGCAAGGAAGGCAAGAAGAAGTAGGTCATGGCTCTTTCTCCTCGTGACACCGCCAAGCGCCGCGCTGAGCGCACGCGTATTCGGCTCCGCTCGCTGGCCAATGGTCGGCCGCGCCTCTCCGTGTTCCGTTCGTCCAAGAACATCTATGCCCAGATCATCGATGATGTTCAGGGCCTGACCTTGGCGGCCGCCTCTTCGCTGGAAGGCGAAGGCAAGACCGTGAAGGGCTCCGACAAGGACGCTGCGGCCCGGGTTGGGGCGCTGGTCGCCCAGCGCGCCATCGAAAAGGGCGTCAAGGACGTCGTCTTCGACCGTGGCAGCTACATTTATCACGGCCGGGTCAAGGCCCTGGCCGACGCCGCGCGCGAAGCCGGCCTGAACTTCTAGGGGTACGCAGATGGCTCGTGGAAACTCTCAAGGCGGCGGCGGCGACAATCGCCGCGACCGCAACCGCGGCAACCCCGCCGAGGAACGCGCGGATTCCGACATCGTCGAGAAGCTGGTGCACATCAACCGCGTCGCCGCCACCGTGAAGGGTGGCCGTCGTTTCTCCTTCGCCGCCCTGATGATCGTGGGCGACCAGAAGGGCCGCGTGGGCTTCGGTCACGGCAAGGCGCGCGAAGTGCCGGAAGCCATCCGCAAGGCGACTGAAGAAGCCAAGAAGACGATGATCCGCGTTCCGCTGCGCGAGAACCGCACCCTGCACCACGACGG
>JANPAO010000082.1:0-1715 GCA_031429955.1 Phenylobacterium sp.
CGGCCACATGGGACTGCGCAGCCAGATTGTAGATCTCGTCGGGCTGCACCTGCTGGACGATCCGGATCAGGTTGGTGCTGTCGGTCAGGTCGCCGAAGTGCAGGATAAACCGTGGATCGGCCTCATGCGGGTCCTGATAGAGGTGCTCGATGCGACCGGTGTTGAAGGACGAAGACCGACGCTTGACCCCGTGGACCACATAGCCTTCGGCCAGCAGCAGTTCGGCGAGATAGGCACCATCCTGGCCCGTCGCCCCGGTGATTAACGCCACCTTGCCCGTTCCAGATTCACCCACGCCCTAGTCCCCTTCCTAAACTGATGACGGTTCTCTAGCAGGCTTGGACGGGGAGAGGGATCGGCGAACGGCAAATTCGCCATCCCCATCAGATCTAAGCGTGCTGGCTGTCGCAAAGACGTCCTGCTCCAGGCCAGCCCTAGATCATGCCGCGCCCCGAAAGCACGATCATTGCCGTGCGCCAGAAGATGAACAGGTCTACGCGCGGTGAAACCGTCCTGGCATAGAGTGCGTCGAGCCGGGCCTTGCGGCGGGGGGTCACATCATTGCGCCCCACAACCTGGGCCAGTCCACTCAACCCGGGTCTCGCCAACATGGCGTGGGGGAAACTCTGCCGCTGGAAGATGGCTTGATCGTCGGGCAAGAGCGGGCGCGGACCTATCAGGCTCATCTGTCCAAACAGCACACAAAACAGTTGCGGCAACTCATCCAAGCTGGATCTGCGCAGGAAGCTGCCAAGCGGGGTGATATGCCCATCTGCGCCCTCAAGGGACTCCCGCGGCGAAAGCGGTGCGCGCGCGTCCATTGTGCGGAACTTGGGCATCCAAAAGGTCTGGCCAAAGCGCCCGATCCGTTGCGACCAGAAGAGGCCAGGGCCGCCATTGAACAGGACCACCAGCAACCACAACGCCGCCATTAGAGGGGCCAGGGCGACCAGCGCACCGCCGGCGATGCACACATCGATCACACGCTTGGCTTGATAGGTGCCCGACGGAGGAGGCGATGGGGTCAAGGCGGGTTCCAACCGATCCACACGGGGCGGGGCGCGTAGATAGCTGAGCACCTCCACACCCGCTGGGGGCGCGACTTCAATCCGGCGGTCCGGATGGGTGATCTGCGTAAAGGAAGTCATGCCGCCCGTTATGAAACCCTGGTTCTAACCTACAAAGGCCGAGAGCCCCTGGCAACGCTTAGAGCCCTCCTTTGCAAATTTGGTGCCATCGACGAAGTCTATGCTCAGATTAGTGGCAAGTAGAATGCCAGATGAACCAGAGATCGCCTGTCAGGCGAACGGCCAAGACGCCTCGAGATTCTTGCCATCCCAATCCGTTGCTGTGGCGCGAGGGTTCCGCAGGATTTCGCGGCGTGAAAGTGGGACCCACCCATCAAACATCGCATTCACGTGCGACCGCATTGTGACGGTACCTTGGCCAGCGCCATCGTCGGGGTTGGGATTTGACGCAATCCAGGCCACATTGTCCTGGGGCTGAACTGATCTCTCCCCCCTGCAGTCTCGTGATACTCAGAGAGGGTGCCTTGCCCGAAGTCTTCGTTCGCAAGCGGGTCGGAAAGCGGTCGGAGACGACAACCTTCCGCCTGAGCCGCTGGTACTATCGCCACCGGCCACGCGTGGCCATCATTGTGGCCTTCCTGGCCGCCTGCATCATCGGCCTAGTGATGGCGGCAGGTCACGCCAATC
>JANPAO010000083.1:0-8194 GCA_031429955.1 Phenylobacterium sp.
CTCTCATTGCCCTATGCTGCGGCCATATGACCGAGCAACTTTATAACAAGACCGCAGCGCGGCGAAAGTGTCGCCGAGGCCACACACATCGCCAATTTGCCCGACCCGTGAACTAACACCAGGACGCTACACAATAAACCCCTCCGCGATCAACTTCGGGACGAAGGGGCAAGCCCCTCTTCGAGCCGCTTTCGGCATGCCTGGCGCACACCTCAGGGTCGAAACTCGTTTTTTGGTCTCAACAATCCTCACCCACAGACCCGAGATTGCGCTCGCGCCTGCAACCTGATTGCCCGTCTCTCCCCAGATTCGGAGAAGAAATGGGCAAATCTGGCGATTCTCCCCGGCCTTGCGATGGACTAGGCCACATCACAAACGAACCCGCCTGCGACACCGAATTCTTCAACTCGCAGACCCCGCCTTGGTTCCAGCCCGTTTTGAGTCGCGCACTGACCGACGAAGATGATCCCCTTGTGTCTCATTAAGGCCGCACTGTGACGCAAGTCGCAGGCCTTGGATAACCTGTTCGCCAATCCGTAGAATCTCGGCACAGGATCAGAGTTCGCTATTGCGCCGGAATCGCCTCGCCCGTGCGCCCAGGGCCTCGGGCCGGTTCAGGCTGCGGCGGACTTCATCGCGGCGCTCATGGATGGAGGCGATGATCAAACCCATGGGAACCCCGATCTCCACCAGCACAGCCTCGGAGAGTTGCAATGAGGCCTCCACGGTCTCTGGCACGGCGTCGGTGGCCCCCAGTTCATAGAGCCGCTGGGCCTGTCGCGCATCGCGGGCACGGGCCACGATGGTCAGATCGGGCTGCATCTGGCGGGCTGTGGCGACGATGGCCTCAACACCCTCGGGCGCATCCATGGTCACCACCAGGGAGATGGCCGTCTCAAGACCGCATCGCCGCAGAAACTCCGGGCGTGAGGCGTCACCATAGAAGATGTCGATCCCCTCCCGACGGGCGACCTCCACCAGGCGCGGGTCACGCTCGGCGGCGACCCAGGGAATGTCGTGCCGGCTCAGCATTTCTCCCACCAGACGCCCGACCCGGCCATAGCCCACCACCAGGGCCTTGGGCACCGCGTGCTCGTCGAGGCCCTCAGGGTGAGCGGCCAGCCCTTCGCCGGCCACCTGTCGTCCGCCCAGCTTCAGACCCAGAGCCGCCAGGAGCGGGATGCACATCATGGAGAGGGTGGCCGCCACCAGGATCGAGTGGCCAAGTTCGGGGTCGACGATGCCGTCCCCCATGGCGGACGACAGGATGACGAAGGCAAACTCTCCGCCCCCAGCCAGCAGCAGGCTGGCCTCCAGAGCCGGGGGCGAGGCCAGGCCAAACAGGCGTGCCAGGCCATAGATCACGGTGGTGTTGAGCAGGATCATCCCCGCCGCCATTCCGACGATCTGCAGCGGATGGGCAGCCAGGACCGAGAGGTCCAGCCCGATGCCCACCGAGACGAAGAACAGTCCCAGCAGCAGACCCTTGAAGGGCTCGATGGTGACCTCGACCTCGTGCCGGTACTCGGTTTCCGCCAACAACAGCCCGGCGATGAAGGCCCCGAGTGCCATGGATAGGCCCGTCAAGGCACTGACCAGCCCCGCCCCGATGACCACCAGCAGGCAGGCGGCCATGAACATCTCCTCGCTCTTGGCCCGCGCCACCGACCGGAGCATGGGCCGCAGCAACAGCCGCCCGAAAGCCACCAGCCCCAGAACCCCCAGCACAGCCGGTGCAAAGGCCAGGAGCAGGTTGGGCGACAGGGCCTGCTCTCCCGCACGGCGTCCCAGCAGGGCCAGGGTGATCAGGATGGGAGCCACCGCCAGGTCCTGAAACAGCAACACAGAGAAGGTGGCACGACCGGCGGCGGAGTGCTGGCGCTTCTGGGCGGTGAGGATCGGCATGACGATGGCGGTGGAGGACAGAGCGAGCGCCGCGCCAATGGCGGTGGCTGCGATCAGGTCCACGCCCAGGGACACCGCCAGCATCGCGATCACCGCCAGACAGATCCCCACCTGCAGAGCACCCAGCCCGAAGACATAGCGGCGCAACAGCCGTAGTCGCTCCCAGGAAAGTTCCAGGCCAATCATGAACAGCAGGAACACCACCCCGAACTCGGCCAGTTGGGCGATCTCATTGGGATTGTCGATGGTGAAGGATCGCACCCAGGGCAGGGTGTCACCCAGGGCGCCGAGGCCAAAGGGGCCCAGCAGGATACCCGCCCCCAGGAAGCCGAGGATCGGGCTGATCCTCCAGCGACGAAACAGCGGCACGACCACGCCGGCGGTGGCGAGAAAGAGGATGACATCCTTGTATTCGCCGGGCGAGACGGGGCCTGTCATGCGGTCTCCCTACTGAAGGTGCCACTATGCCCGCAGGACAGGGACTTGCGAAGGCCCGGTTGGCGGCCCTATGACCCAGCGCTTGGCGGCGTTCGCCATTTCAACAGGGCGGAGCCCATCCTATGCGTATCCTGATCCTGGCCCTTGGCCTGGTGGTTGCAACTGTGGCCCAGGCGGCCAGTTACAAGCTGGATGGCCTGGAGGTGGCTGAACCCTGGAGCCGGCCCGCCTCGGTTGGCACCAATGGGGCCGGCTACATGACCCTGAGCAACCGGGGCACCGCAGCCGACACCCTGGTGGCCATCGAGAGCCCCCTGGTCGCCAAGGTGGAGATGCATCGCTCGGTCATGACCGGGGGCATGATGTCCATGCAAAAGCTTAGCACCGTGCTGCTGCCGCCCGGCAAGGCCATCACCTTCTCCCCGGCCGGCAACCACCTGATGTTGGTGGGCCTGAAGACCGCGCAAAAGACCGGTGACAAGATCCCCGCCACCCTGGTTTTCGCCAGCGGCGCGCGCCTCAAGGTCAACTTCGCCGTCGGCGTGGGGCCCGCGGGTGCAACCAGTTCGGGGGCCATGCCGATGGACCACAAACACCCTTGAACCCGACCCTGCCGCAGCGTTGACTCCTGCGGCCCGGCCAAGGTTTATGCCCACCATATTTTAGAGATATGGAGCCTGATCATGCCGGTTTGGAATTATGCCAACCTCTGGGAGTCGGTGGCCGCCGCCATCCCCAGCCGCCCCGCCCTGATCCACGGGGATCGGATCATCGACTGGCGATCCTTTGACCGGCGCGCCAATGCCCTGGCCCAGCACTTTATCGACGCGGGCCTGACCCAGCAGTCCAAGGTCGCGGCCTATCTGTTCAATGGCCCGGAGTACATCGAGAGCTACTTTGCGGCCTTCAAGGGCGGCTTTGCCCCCTTCAACACCAACTATCGCTACGGCGGCGACGAGCTGACCTATCTGTTCGACAATGCCGACGCCGAGGCCGTGGTCTTCCATACAGCCTTCGCCGAGATGGCTGACCGGGTGCGCGTCAACCTCCCCAAGGTCAAGACCTGGGTCGCCGTGGCCGAGCCCGGGTTCCCGACGCCGGCCTGGGCGGTGGACTATGACACCCTGGTGGCCGAGGGGGCCGACCGGGTCGAGGGGCCTTGGGGGCGTTCGGCAGATGACCTGCTGCTGATGTACACCGGCGGCACCACCGGCATGCCCAAGGGGGTGATGTGGCGACAGGAAGACCTGTTCATGGGCCTGGGGGGCGGAGCCAACCTGCTGCTGGGCCTGCCACCTCTGGAGCGGGTCGAAGAGGCCGGAGAGCGCGCCAAGGCCGTGGCGGCATCCGGCGAGCAGGCGATCACCATCCCTGTGGCGCCTCTGATGCACGCCACCGGTCAGTTCATCAGCTTTGGTCAACTGGTGGCCGGCGGGGCGGTCGCCACCCTGGCCTCGCGGAAGTTCAATCCGGCCGAACTGTTTGAGGAGGTCGAGCGGCTGGGGGTCTCTGGCCTGATCATCGTCGGCCCGGCCTTTGCCGCACCCATGCTGGAGACCCTGGAGGCCAACCCCGGCAAGTGGCCCATGCCCAGCCTCAAGCGGATCGTCTCCTCGGGGGCCATGTGGGGGGCGGAGAACAAGCAGGGGCTGTTGAAGCACCTGCCTCACATCATGCTGATGGACAGCCTGGGTTCGTCGGAGGCCCTGGGCCTGGCCTCCTCGGTGTCGGGCGGCGGCGTCTCGGCCGGGACCGCCAAGTTCACCACCGGCCCGAATGCGGCAGTCTTCACCGAGGCCGGCGAACGCGTCGTGGCCGGATCAGGCGTGCGCGGCCTGGTGGCGGTGGGCGGCTTTACCCCCAGTGGCTACTACAAGGACCCGGAAAAGACCGCCAAGACCTTCCGGATCATGGAAGACCGGCGGTGGAGCATCCCCGGCGACTGGGCCACGGTCGAGGCCGACGGCTCCATCACCCTGCTGGGCCGAGGCTCCCAGGTGATCAATACCGGCGGCGAGAAGGTGTTCCCCGAAGAGGTCGAGGAGGCGTTGAAGCGCTTCCCCGGCGTCCGCGACGCCGCCGTCGTCGGTGTGCCAGACCCGCGATTTGGAGAGCGGATTTGCGCGGTGGTGGAGATGATCGGGTCAGAGAGCCCCAGCCTTGCTGCGCTGGCGGGCCATGTGAAGGCCCATCTGGCCGACTACAAGGCTCCGCGCGAGTTGGTGTTGGCCCCGGTGGGACGCGCACCCAACGGCAAGCTGGACTATAAGGCCATCAAGACCCTGGCCCTGGCCGCGCTGGCGAAATCCTAACAGAAAAGTAACAAGCCACCCTTGGCGCGGTCGAGTCATGGTCGCGCCCAAATCCCTTTTGAGGCTTTGAACTCCATGAAGACCTTCTGGCTCTGTGCTTGTGCGGCGTCGGCCCTGGCGCTCGGCACCCTCCCCCTCCAGGCCGCCGAGATGGGCGACCTCACCAAGGCCCCCCGCATGGGTCCCTGGGGATTTGACCGGTCGGGTCAGGACCTCAGCGTCAGCCCCGGCGACAGCCTCTACATGCATGCCAACGGGACCTATCTGAAGCAGCTCACGATCCCGGCCGACCGCTCGCGATATGGCTCTTTCGACAAGCTCAATGAGCTGTCGATCAATCGCATGCGGGCGGTGCTGGAAGCCGCATCAGCCAATAGCCAGGCCACGGGCGATGAAGCCAGGATCGGCACCCTCTATCGCAGCTTCATGGACGAGACCGCCGTCGACGCCCTGGGGGCCAAGCCCATGGCCAAGGATCTGGCCGCCATCGCACGGGCCAAGTCGCGACGCGACGTCGCCCGGCTGATGGGCCGGTCGCAGATGATGTTCGGCGGGGCCTTCTTTGGGGCCTATGTCGGCGACGATGCCAAGGACCCTGACCACTATGTGGTGAACCTGGGACAGGCTGGCCTGGGACTGCCCGACCGCGACTACTATCTCGACGCCAAGTTCGCCCCCCAGAAGGCCGCCTATCAGGTCTATGTGGCCAAGATGCTGGGCCTGTCAGGCTGGGCGAACCCGGACGCCAATGCCAAGGCCATCGTCGACATGGAAACCGAGATCGCCAAGGTGTCCTGGACCCGGGCCGACCGCCGCGACGATGACAAGACCTACAATCCCTTCACGATCGCTGAACTGGCCGCCTATGCCCCGGGCTTCGGCTGGCGTCAGTATATGGCCGGGGCCGGGCTTGCCGGAGCCAAACGGGTGGTGGTGGCCGAAAACACCGCCTTCCCCAAGATTGCCGCCATCTATGCCAAGACACCGCTGAAGACCTTGAAGGCTTGGCAGGCCTTCAACCTGGCCGACCAGGCCGCGCCCTATCTGTCGCGCGACTTCGACCTGGCCAACTATGAGTTCCGCAACAAGACCCTCTCGGGCCAACCCCTGCAGGCTGACCGCTGGAAGCGGGGTGTGACCCTGGTGGACAATCAGATCGGTGAGGCGTTGGGCAAGCTCTATGTGGCTGCCTATTTCCCGGCCGACAGCAAGATCAAGATGGACGCCCTGGTGGGCGACATCAAAGGCGCCATGAAGGGGCGCATCGAAAACCTCACCTGGATGAGCGCGCCCACCAAGGCCAAGGCCCTGGAGAAGCTTTCCAAGTTCAGCGTGATGATCGCCTATCCCGAAACATGGCGCGACTACTCGGCCCTGACGATCACCGACGGTGACCTCTATGGGAATGTCGAACGGGCCAATGCCTTTGAGTGGAACCGCAATGTCGTTCGCCTCAATGACAAGGTCGACAAGAAGGAGTGGGGCATGACGCCCCCCACCATCAACGCCTACTATTCCCCCACCAAGAACGGCATCGTCTTCCCGGCCGCGATCCTGCAGCCGCCGTTCTTCGACCCAGAGGGCGACCCCGCCGTCAACTACGGCGCCATTGGCGGAGTGATCGGTCATGAGATCACCCACGGCTTCGACGACCAGGGCCGAAAATCTGACGGCGACGGCAAGCTGACCGACTGGTGGACCGCCGAGGACGCCGCCAAGTTCGATGCCCAGGCCAAGATCTTTGGCGCGCAATATGCCGCCGTCGAGGTGCTGCCGGGCCTGCGCATCAATCCGGAGCTGACCATGGGCGAGAACATCGCCGACCTTGGCGGCCTGTTGCTGGCTCTGGATGCCTATCACGCCTCGCTGGGGGGAAAGCCCGCCCCGGTGATTGACGGTCTGACGGGCGACCAGCGGGTGTTCCTGGGCTGGGCCCAGGTCTGGCGGTCCAAGTCGCGGGAGGACCGGACCCGCCAGCGGCTGGTGTCGGATCCCCACTCGCCCGAGCAGTATCGCGCCGACATTCCGGTTCGAAACATCGACGCCTTCTATGAGGCCTTCGGCGTCAAGTCTGGGGACAAGATGTATGTCGCCCCAGAGGCCCGCGCGCGCATCTGGTAGGGCCGCCATCAGGATGGGAGCTCCGCGAGCTCCCATTTTTGTCATAAGTGCCAATTATTTCGCTGGGCAAAATTTAGCCCGCTGCGGGGGATAATCGCAGCGGGCTATATTTTTGAGCCGGAGCTCATATTAAGCGGGCGTTTCCTCCCCGAAACGCCGAGGACTGTCGAACTAATGTCGCCATGTCCCTCGCAAGAGTTACAAAACGGCAATTTTTCACCCGAGTCAACGCACCCAACGGGTCGAGCACGGTCCTGTGATGGTTTTTCCACCACGATGAGGATTTCCGCGCCCAGGATCGCGTCTTTTTGACTCAACGGCCAGTTTTTATCCGCATTTCCAACCGCTCATAGGATTCGCAGCGGGTCTCGAACACAAAGTCGGGGCGCGAGGCTGTCACGGGACCCTTGCCTTCCCGCGTCAGGCGGGTCGCGACAGCGGCCACCTGATCGACGGGGACCAGCTGGGCAGCGTCGTCCTGATCCCCAGCGGGCCAGGCCAGGGCAGCGCTGTCATGGGCCTTGCCCCGCGCCTCGACGACCCGCAACAGGTGTTCAGCCACCCCCAACTGCTCCGTCGACCAGGTGGCACCAAGGCCTGCGGCCAGTTGCGCCTGGCTCCTGAGGATGACCCCGTCAGACAGGATCTTCAGGCCGTTGGCCGCCAGGGTCGCCCCGGTGGTGGTGATGTCCACCACCAGTTCCGCCGCACCTGAGGCCGGCGCGCCCTCGGTGGCCCCCGCCGATTCGGTAATCCGGTAGTCTGCCACCCCATGGCGGGCAAAGAAGCTGCGAGTCTGGACCAGGTACTTGGTGGCCACCCGCATGCGACGACCCGAACGGGCCAGGATCTCGTGCGCCACCTCCTCCAGGTCGGCCATGGTCTCCACATCCAGCCAGCTCTTGGGGGCCGCCACCACCAGGTCGGCCCGGCCAAATCCCAGGGGGCGCAGCAACAGGATGCGGCGGTCGATATCCCCGCCCCGCTCCCGCAGCAGATCCTCACCGGTGATGCCCAGATGCACCTCGCCCGCGTCCAGCGCCTGGGCGATGTCGCCCGCCGACAGCAGGCGCACCTGAGCGCCGGGCAGGCCCTTGAGGTCGGCCATATAGCCCCGCGCGCCGCCGGTGACGACGAGCCTCAGGCCACAATCGCCAAGCCAGGCCTCCACCTGCTCCTTGAGCCGGCCCTTGGAGGGCATGGCGATGATCAGGGGGTCGCTCATGACTCACCTCCCTGCCAGGCTCGCCAGGGCCGGACCATGCATCCGACAGCCTGGGTACCGGCCTCTCCGCCCAGACGGGCCGGCAATCCGTCATAGCGCCCGCCCACCGCCACCGGTCGATCTGCCCCCAAAGCCGTCGCGCGGACCTCAAAGGTCAGACCATTGTAGTACTCGAAGGTGTGGCCGAGCGCCG
>JANPAO010000084.1:0-3994 GCA_031429955.1 Phenylobacterium sp.
GCTTGCCCCGCCGATAGACGAAGAAGGAATGGGAGGCACCATCGCCGAGCTTGCGGGGGGCTTGGCCGGTCTCAGCCAAGACCAGGGTGTCGTCCTTCTCTCCAATGCCGCCATAGGAGGGGCGCAGCTTCTTGAGATGGACCATGGTCTCGTCCCGCAGATCGGCGTCACCGTTGAGGTGGCTGGCCCAGGCGTCGAGGAACAGCAGCAGGGCAAAGTCGGACCGGTTCTGGTCTTCCTCGGCAAAGGCATCCTGCATCAGACCGCGTCGGAAGGCGGCGCGGGCATTCTCGTAGTCGGCGTCCTGGAGATAGATCAGGCCTCGATAGAGGAAGGCCATGGCCCGCTCATAGGGCTCGCCCTTGAAGTCCTTGGAGCCCTCATCGTACCAGAGTTTGCGGGCCTTGGCGGCGTTGGTGTCGCCGGCAAACACCGCATCGATGCGACCAATGGCATCGTCCAGAGCCGGCTTGGCGGTGGCATTGTCGGCTCGCCAGAACGCCCGCGCCCCAATCTCCATCTGGTTAAGCACCCGGTCGGCGGGGAGGCCAGTGGTCAGGCGCGCGACAAAGACTTCAGGGCCGGCCTCGTAGGGTACGGGCGGCAAGATCGGGGGTGCGGCGGCCTGGGCCCCCGAAGCCAGGGCCAGCAGGAGCGCCCCGGAAAGGGCTGCGGCTTTCATCGG
Organism: Phenylobacterium sp.; assembly: GCA_031429955.1. Classification (GTDB taxonomy): domain Bacteria; phylum Pseudomonadota; class Alphaproteobacteria; order Caulobacterales; family Caulobacteraceae; genus Phenylobacterium. The sequence continues at coordinate 686 of JANPAO010000084.1, forward strand.
ACGCCTAGCGGTAGACGACGTCGTCGCGGTTCTCTTTCTTGAACTCGTAGAGGTTCGACCAGATGATCTCGCCATACTCCATGTCCAGAAGTTCGAAGGTGTATTGGCTGAACCGCGATGTGGTGCCGGTGCGGGTGTCGATGGCGTCGCGGGTTCCGATCCGCCCCACCAGCCGGTAGTCGGCCCCGGCCTGGGCGCGCGTGCGGCCCGTGGTGCCCACGTCGACCTTGCCGGCATCCTTAAGCGCCCGCTCCTCCTCCACCGCACCGGCATACTCCCGGCCGATGAAGCGCATGCGCCCGCCGGCGGCCCGCAACAGATTGACCCGGATCCGATCGGTGATCAGGGCCTTGTCGATGATCTCGGAGCTCTCATTCCGAAAGTACTTCGGATCGACGATGATCCGCGGCGGCGTGGGCCGGTTCATCAGTTCCGGCACATTCAGCAGGTCGCGGTACATGGCATCAGCCATGGAGACGATGTCCTGGCTCTCGGTGCCGACGCCCTTGACCCCATCAGACGTGGTGGTGTCGCGATAGACCGTGGCCGAGCCCTGGGGCTTCAGCTTGGGGGCCGCGCTGGCAGGGGCGGCAAGGGCGAGGCCGAGGATGGCCACCAGGCCAAGGGTGGTGGATTGCACGGACATGGTCGTCTCCTTGGTCGGACGGGGCTTGGGGTCGCCGTCCCAAATTTTGAGGGGACCCTGCGCAAGTGCCGCGCAAAGCCCCGGGGCTCGCGGCGTTATCGCCCGACCGAGGCGCTCTGCAGCGCCGGCAGATAGGCGGTCTGGAACTCCGGATAGATGGCGTAGGTGGCGTCCAGAATCTTCTGGTACTCGGGGTTGGCCGAGTAGTTGACGTACATGAAGAGCGCCATGTCGGAGAGCGAGTTGAAGGACAGGTCGGTAGAGGAGCGCAGGAATTCCTCGCCGCCGATGGACTTCAAGGCGATGCCGCGGCCCATGGCCTCGCCCGCCTTCTTGCCCAGGAACCCACCGACGAAGGGCACCTGCTCCATGGCCTTCTGGCCGGCATAGTTGCCCGCCATCGAACCGATCTGGCCTGCGGCCTTGACCTGCATGGATTTGGTCACCCAGCCTGCCGTCACCCCGTCAGAGGTAAAGGGCGAGGCATATTTTCCGGCGGACCCCTCAATCGGGGTGGGTGCCGTCAGCTCCGAGGGTGCGGCGATCTTGGGGGCACCCCAGGCCGTGAGCATCAGGGCACCGGCAATGACGACGGGAATATAGATCTTCTTCATGTGGTTTGGCCCCCCGGCCTGGATTGTCTGACTAGACCCTGACTGGTTCAGATGGATTCATCTGAACCAGCAAGAAGGGTCTATATTCAAAGGTTTAGAGCGTGGCGGGCGCTTCAATCGGTATCCACTTGAAGCTGTCACGCTCCAGGAACTGGAGCTTGGCCTGTCGGCCCAACGGTAGGCCCCAAGGACGTCCAGAGTCAGGTCAACATCGTTCCGCGCGCCTGGAGCGACGGTGACGCTGGGCGCAAGAGAGGCACCGATGACAGGACGCATGTTCGACCCTTGGGGGTAGGTCTATGGAGCTTGCCGAACCTGTCTCGCCGACCCTGGCACCGGTCGCATGATCCAAATGGACTATGGATGTCAGATTCCGGGAGATTGGGGGTCGCAGATCGCGGCACCTTTGAGCGACTCAATGACCCTCTGGCAATCAGGGCACTTCGAGGCGCTGGTGAACCTCAGTCTGCGAGTGCCTTATCTGTCCGTTTCTCGACCTCCAGCGCTGCTGTCCACCCCATGGCCTGGAGAGCCCCCATGGCCGTGCCCATATCGACGCCCTGCCGACCGTCGAGAATACGACGCACCACCTTCTCGTCGCGCCCCATCATCCGGGCGAGAGCCGATTTCGAGAGCCGGGCCTCAGCCATGGCACCAGAAACAGCCGCCCGTGCCGCCGTAACCGGGTCGAGGGTCACCAGCAGGATTTCGCCGAGACCCGACGAGTTCGATGGCGCAGGAATACCTTCGCCAGACGCGAGGCGGGCTAGGACGACTTCGTCCAGGGCGTCTGCCGCCAGATCGGTTGCTTCAGCCAGGGTGCTCCCCCCCGTTAGGGCTTCGGGAAAGTCAGGGAAGCGAACGAGAATCTCGCTATCGAGCCGTTCAATCGTAGCTGGGTAGATAAAACGCATCGCGGACTCCTAGAACTCGCCCTTAGGGATATTCAACTGACCGAGCATTGCGTGGAGCAGGCCGACGCCGATTTCGGATGTCTTTACCGTCGTCTTGCGATCGCCAACCCGGATAATCTGATGCCCGCCCTTGCCGCGCGAGGTATCAATGCTGTATTCGTGCCCGTTGGCCTTAGCCCAGGCCTTTGCCTGCTTGATGAACTGTTTCCCGTTCATAACCCGAGTGTCGGACAATATCGTCCGGGCATCAACAGGAATCGGACACCGATCCAGGGAGGTCTAAAGTCGTGAGCCCTGCCCATCGGAAAGCCAGGAGGTGGCGCGGGCGGCTGACGATATCGCGACGGCGCAGGACAAACGCTCCGCCTCGACCCCTTTTGCGTGGGACGGAAGAGCACGCAGGTAGCCACGCCTTCGGCAAGGGCCAGACCAATCCCCGGACCTGAGCCTGCCAACTCACTTGCGTGCTGGCCTTCGCCCTACCGGGCGAGGTGACGCAGCATTTCATCCCAGTGCTTGATGCCCATGAGATGTCCGATGTCTGGAAAAATCCGTACCTCGCGGGGCAGGTCGCCCAGATAGTCCAGCAGGTCGCTGAGGGGGGCCAGCACGTCATCCTCTCCATGCCAGACCGTCAGGGGGCAGTTGAGGCCCAGGACGGTCTGGTTGCTGGCGCGGCGGAACGCCTTGATGTCGTCCACCGCGCCGCGCGTGGAGCGGGCAAGACACTCACCGACGGCGGCGGCGAGATAGTTGGCAATATCGGGGTTGGCCTCAAAATAGGCGGCATCCGACGGCGAACTGGACACCGAACCGCGTATCATCCGGCTGACCATCTGGGGCGAGAGCCGCAGGCGAAGGATGGCGTAGAAGGTCTCGATCACCCAGGGATTGCTCTCCAGCCGGGCCCGGAACAGGGTGAAGATGCTGCGGGTGCGCACGGCATTGACCGGCCGTGGCGGGCGGCCTGAACAGAGCAGAAGGCCTCTGGCACGCCGACCAAGGCGGATCGCCGTGGTGATGGCTGAGGGTGCGCCGGAGAGGATGCCGGAGATGTGCAGCGCCCCCAGGCCCAATTGATCACAAAGCTCCACCATGTCGTCGGCCACGCCGTCGAAGCTGTAGTCGGCACGCG
>JANPAO010000085.1:0-6605 GCA_031429955.1 Phenylobacterium sp.
CGACGAACCACGTGGCCGTGTCGCCGGGCGACTTCCTGCTGGGTTAGCCCCGCGACCCCGCCGCCTGGCCCACCATGGCCCGCGCCACGGCTTCGGCGATCTTGATGCCGTCGATGGCGGCCGAGAGGATGCCCCCGGCATAGCCGGCCCCCTCCCCCGCCGGAAACAGGCCCCGCAGGGTCAGGCTCTGCAGATCGCCATCGCGGGTGATGCGGATCGGCGACGATGACCGCGTCTCCACCCCCGTCAGCACCGCCTCGCGGTCATCATAGCGCGGGATTTTCCGCCCAAAGACCGGCAGGGCCTCGCGCATGGCGGCGATCACATAGTCGGGCATCAGGGCCGCAAGGTCGGCGGGCCGCACGCCGGGCTTGTAGCTGGGGACCACGCTGCCAAGAGCCGTCGAGGAACGACCCGCCAGGAAATCCCCCACCGTCTGTCCGGGCGCGTGATAGTCGCAGCCCCCCGCGGCAAAGGCCGCCCGTTCCAGCCCCCGCTGCAGCTCAATGCCCGCCAGGGGGTGGTCGCTGCCATAGTCGGCGGGCGAGATCCCCACCACGAAGCCGGAATTGGCGTTCCGCTCGTTGCGCGAATACTGGCTCATGCCATTGGTCACCAGGTGCCCGGGCTCAGAGGCTGCGGCCACCACCGTTCCCCCCGGGCACATGCAAAAGCTATAGACCGTGCGGCCATTGGCGGCGTGGTGGCTCAGGGAATAGGCGGCTGCCCCCAGATCGGGGTGGCCCGCGCAGGGGCCAAACAGCGCCTGGTCGATCCAGGACTGCGGGTGCTCGATGCGAAAGCCGATGGAGAACGGCTTGGCCTCGATATGAACTCCGCGGGCATGGAGCTGGGCAAAGGTGTCCCGCGAGGAATGACCCACCGCCAGCACCACCTGGTCGCAGGCCAGGAACCCTCCGTCCCGCAGATGCAGGCCGGCAAGCCTGCGCACCCCATCGGCACCGGCCGTGATCTCCAGATCGGTCACCTGATGGCCAAACCGGTATTCCCCGCCCAGGGCCTCGATCTTGGCCCGCATGGCCTCCACCATGGTCACCAGCCGGAAGGTGCCGATATGGGGATGGGCCTCGGTGAGGATCTCGGCGGGCGCGCCGGCGGCCACGAACTCGGTCAGCACCTTGCGGCCAAGATGGCGCGGGTCCTTGACCTGGCTATAGAGCTTGCCGTCGGAAAAGGTCCCGGCCCCGCCCTCCCCGAACTGGACATTGGACTCCGGGTTCAGCTCGCCCCGCCGCCAAAGACCCCAGGTATCTTTCGTCCGCTCACGGACCGCCTTGCCGCGATCCAGGATAATCGGGCAAAATCCCATCTCCGCCAGGATCAGCCCGGCAAACAGGCCACAGGGCCCAGCCCCCACCACCACCGGACGCGGCACCGACCCCCGCGCCACCTGGGTCGCCAGCCGATAGGACGTATCGGGCGTCACCCTCAGATGCGGGTCGCCCGCCAGGCGGGCCAGCACCACGGCCTCGTCGCGCAGCTCCACATCAACGATATAGACCTTGAGGATCGCCACCTTCTTGCGGGCATCAATGGCGCGTTTCCAGACCGACCAGGCTAGGACATCCCCCGGCGCCACCCCCAACCGCACGGCCAAGGCCGCCGGCAGGGCCTCAGCCGGATGATCCAGCGGCAGCTTGAGTTCCGAAATCCGCAACATGGCGGTTCTCTAGCCGGTCCCACTGAGGGGCGCACCTGCCGATCAAGTCCCCAACCCCCACATTGCTTATCCCGGCGCCCGAGAATCGGTGGCGCGAAGCCGGGATAGGCGGGGGATGGGATCACCCAACCCCACGCCGACCCGGCCATGCTCGTGTCGTTCGTGGGGTTCGTGGACCGGCTTGATCGGCCTCGCAGCGTTGCGGACGCCAGATTTGGAACCACGAACCACACCAACCCCACGAACAGAGCGTCATGACCGGCCGCCCAGGGTGAGCCTGGGTTCGGGCCTGCGCCGGGATGAGCGGGGGGTGGGATCCATTATCCGCCCAGCCCCACCCCCCGCTCCCGCAGACTACAGACTGGCCTGGACGCTATAGAGCCCGGCATAGACCCCGCCGGCGGCGATCAGCTCGTCGTGGCGGCCCTGCTCGGCAATGCCTTGCTCGGTCAGCACCAAAATCCGGTCGGCATGGCGCACCGTGGAGAGACGGTGGGCGATCACCAGGGTGGTCCGCGCCTTGGCCAACTCCAGCAGAGCCCCCTGGACGGCGCGCTCACTCTCGTTGTCCAGGGCGCTGGTGGCCTCGTCGAAGATCAGGATCGGCGGGTCCTTGAGGAAGGCGCGCGCGATGGTCAGCCGCTGCTTCTGGCCCCCGGACAACCGCACGCCGCGCTGGCCAACCTCTGTGTCATAGCCCTGGGGCAGGGCGATGATGAAGTCATGGGCATTGGCGCGACGGGCCGCTTGCTCGATCTGAGCCTGGGTCGCGCCCGGCCGCCCATAGAGCAGGTTCTCGGCGACGCTTCCGGCAAACAGATAGACGTCCTGCTGCACCACCCCGATGTTCCGCCGCAAGGCCTGGAGGCCGATGTCGCGAATGTCCACACCGTCGATCAGGATCGCGCCGTCCGTCACCTCATAGAAGCGCGGAATCAGCGAGCACAGGGTCGACTTGCCGATGCCCGATGCCCCCACCAGGGCTACGAACTCGCCCGCCTGGATCTCCAGGCTGGTGCGACTGAGCACCAGGGGATCGTCGGGGCGATAGCGGAAGCTCACATCCCGAAACGAGATCGCACCCTCGACCGGGTCCAGGTCCCGCGCGCCGGGCCGGTCGGCAATGTCCGGCTCGGTCTCCAGGATCTCCATGAACCGGGTAAAGCCGGTGTAGCCCATCTGCCAGAGCCGCACGAAGTTCACGGTCCGGGTGATCGGGTCCACCAGAATGGCCACGCACAGCAGGAAGGTCAGCAAGTCACCGACCCGCAGCTCGGCCTGCACCACACGGATAGCCCCGGCCACGATGACCCCCACCGTGATCAGTTGGGCAATGGTGGACATCCCCACGGAGAACCAGGCTTCGCTCTTGTAGCCAAAACGCCGGATATCCAGGAACCGCGCGTTTTCCCGCTCAAACCGCCGGGTCTCGATCTCCTCACCCACAAAGGACTTCACCACTCGGATGCCGGCCAGGGAGTCCTCCACCTGCTCGTTGATGGCCGCGATCTGCTGCTTGCCCAGCCGCAAGGCCAGCCGCATGCGTTCGTTGAAATAGACCGCATAGACCACCGCGATCGGGAAGATGCTGAGGATGATCAGGGTCAGTGGCAGGTCGATGAAGGACAGCAGGGTGACGGCACCCGCAAACTTCAGGACCGAGATGGCGATGTCTTCGGGCCCGTGATGGCAGAGCTCCCCGATATCGAAGAGGTCGTTGGTGATCCGGCTCATCAACTGCCCGACCCGCTGGCGGTCATAGAATCTGAAGGACAGCTTCTGGCAGTGTTCGAACAGCTCCAGGCGCATGGCACTTTCCATCTTCGTGCCCATGACATGGCCTTGGTAGTCGACGAAGAGGGTGCAGAGCGCCTGGACCGCCAGCAGGGCCAGCATCAGGCCGCCGGCCAGATAGATCTGGTTCAGGACGAGGGTGACGTCGCTCAGGTCGTTCAGTTGGCGGGTGATGTAGCTGGCGCTGATGGGCAGCACGAGCGCGGTGGCCGCCACCAGGACGGCGCAGGCGAGGTCGGCCACAAGCAGCGGAATGTGCGGCCGGTAGTAGGAAAGCAGTTTGCGAAGCCGCCGTCCGGCGGAGGCAGGGTCTCTAGGGTCGGCATCGACCCGGGTGTGTGATGGCATAGGTCTTCATGTCCAGTTGATGGGGGCCTTTCGGTTCGGACATGAAGGATTTCGTCGGAGACTCCTCGGATCGGACGACCGCACGTGGCGAGACTATGCCGACCTTCTCCCGCAGGCACAACGGGGCATCAAACCTTGGAAATGTGAGGAAACAACAGGACAGCCGCACCAAGCCCCTCCGAGCTGTCATTGACAGCATCGCTTTCATTGTGACAGGGTTTCCCAACCCCCACTACCAAAGGCGCAGCATGGCGACCCTGACCATCCGCAACCTGGAGGACGACGTTCGTGACCGCCTGCGTGTGCGCGCCGCAACCCACGGCCATTCCATGGAGGAGGAGGTGCGGGTGATCCTGACCCGCGCCGTGGGCGGGATAAGCGGCCAGGATCTGTGGGCCCTGTCACGGCAACTGTTCCAGGGCACGGACGGCGTCACCTTGGACCCCCCGTCTCGGGACGCCGACCGCGCCGTGCCCGACTTCGGCGGCGCCTAAGACCCTGTGATCGTTCTCGACACCAATGTGATTTCCGAACTGATGAAGGTCCATCCCGATCCCCAGGTCGGTGAATGGCTGGCGCGCACCGGTGACGAGCCCCTCACCACCACCGCCGTCACCGTCTCAGAAATCGCGTTTGGTCTGCAGCGCCTCGCCCCCGGGCGACGCAAGGACGACCTCCATGCCCGCTTCGAGGCCTTCACCAGCGCCCTGACCGTCCTGCCTCTGGACGAACCGGCAGCCCGGGAGGCCGGTCGCCTTCGCGCCCTGCGGGAAGCCCAAGGCCTCCCCACCCAGGCCTCCGACATGATGATCGCCGGCATCACCCTGATGGCCAGCGCCACGCTGGCCACCCGCAACACCAGGGACTTCACCCACCTCCCAATCCCCCTGATCGACCCCTGGCAGAATCAGGGGTGAAACGAGGTGGGCATGAGTGGCCGACCCCCCACCCCGCTCATCCCGGCGCAGGCCGGGACCCACCTTAAGCCCGCTCACTCTCAGGAAGGACTCGGGCCAAGTGGCGTCATTACTCTGAGCATCGAGATGAATCTGGGTCCAGGCCTTGGCTGCTTCGCGTCGCCGCTTCGCGGTCACCGGGATGAGCGGGGAATGGGTCCGCCCCTACCCCGCAATCGCCGCCGCATCCCGGTCGCCGGTGCGGATCCGCAGGGCCTGTTCCAGGTCCAGAACGAAGACCTTGCCATCGCCGATCTTGCCGGTATTGGCGGTGCGGGAGACCGCCTCGATCACGGCTTCGGCAATGTCGTCAGGGACGGCGATCTCCAGCTTGACCTTGGGCAGCAGTTTCACCTCGTACTCGGCGCCGCGATAGACCTCGGTCTTGCCGCGCTGGCGGCCATAGCCGCGCACCTCGGTCACCGTCAGGCCCGAGGCCCCGGCCTCGGTCACCGCCTCCAGCACCGAATCAAGGCGGCTGGGCTTGATGATCGCGACGATCATTTTCATGGCGCAACTCCGGCTGGGCCGCTCTGGGGCCTGTTGATGACTAAGCTAGAGCGCGTTCCGAAAAGTGGGAACCGGTTTTCGGAACAAACGCGCGTCCAAACAGAAACCTGGGGCCAACTGGGCTGCTTACCAAGGGGGGAGCTACAGGGCTCCATCGGCTGCCCGCGAAACAGGCACCTGAGCCGCCGGTTGCGGGGCCAGCACCGGACGCGCCACCCGCACCCTGGCCCGCGCGGCCCGGGGCTTGACCGCATAGGTCTGCTTCACCGCCTCCATCAGCACCAGGCCGGCAAAGCCTGGCCAGAGGCGGGAGCCGGCCTGCTCGAACCCCTCGGCCCAGCTCGACATCCAGGAGACCGGCGGCACATAGACCGCCCGGGTCCAGCCCGAAGGTTCCAGCTCGGCCTCCCGCAGCAGGTGCGCCAACTGACCCCGGCTATAGGGTCGGCCATGGCCAAAGGGGGTGGCCTCGGCATTGGCCCACAGGCCGTTGCGGGCCGCCACCACAAGGATCACCCGGCCCGAGGGGGCCAGCACCCGCCAGACCTCCCGCAGCAGGGCCAGGGGATCGGGGCTCTCCTCTAGGGCGTGGACCGCCAGGATGCGGTCAAACAGGGCATTGCGGAACGGCAGGCTGTCTTCCCCGGTCAGACAGGCCAGGTTGCGAGCCCCGGCCGGCCAGATCTCCACCCCCTGCAGGGCCGGCATGGCGGCCACCACCCGGCGGGCGCCGGGGACCAGGGGCGCGAGGAAGGGCGTGGCATAGCCCAGGCCCAGGACATCCAGGCCCGCGCCGTCGCCCCAGGTCTCCACCACCTTGCGGCCGGTCATCTCACGGGCCGCCCGCCCCAGCTTGGAGGCGTAGAACTGTCGGAGATCGAGAACATCGCGGCGCATGTGCCTAGACTTAGGGCCGCGCTCGACTTATCGCGACCCCCAACCTACCAGATGACGCAAGGCGCAGCCTGCGCCGGAGGACACCCATGTCGATCACGGTTCATCAATTCGCCTGCCTGTCGGACAATTACGGCTTCCTGGTGCGCGACGACGCCACCGGCAAGACCGCCTGCATCGACACCCCCGATGCCGAGGCCATCCTGGCCGAGTTGGCCAAGCTGGGCTGGGGTCTGGACCTGATCCTCAACACCCACTGGCACCCAGACCACGCCGGCGGCAATGCCCAGATCAAGGCCGCCACCGGCTGCACAGTCATCGGTCCGGCCGAGGTGGAGCGGCTGTCGCCGGTGGACCGCCAGGTGGCCGGCGGGGATGTGGTGGACCTGGGGGAAACTTGCTTTGCGGTGATCGAGTCCGGT
>JANPAO010000086.1:0-5859 GCA_031429955.1 Phenylobacterium sp.
GCCCCGATCACCGTGCCGGCAATCCGGTCGTTCTGGGCCTGTTGCTCGCAGGTCTGTTGAGCGAGGGCAAAGGTCGGCAAGAGGGCGGCCATGGCGATGCCGGCGGCGAGTAGGTTCTTACGCATGGGAAGGTCTCCTGGAGTGGACATGTGTCCGTCCGTTGGAAGCCTAACGTCGATGGGCGTGAAGGGTTCCGTTGGCGGCGGCGCCGGCGGTGGCGAGGAAGGCCGCAATCTGCCGGTCGTTGGCCAGCCGGACCACCGCAATCCCTGGCGCGTGCTGGATTCGCGTCAGCTCGATCAGGGGCCGGTTTCGCTGTTTGAACCCCCAGATAAACCGCAGCACCCTCATCAGGTCCTTGGGCCGATGAGCCTCGCCGCGACGAAACACCCGCAGGATCGCCCGCCAGGCGCAGACCCATCGGGAACGGTCGAGCCAGACCACTAGGTCGGCGCGGGGCAGGCGGATATCGAAGGTGGTGGCGGCGAAATTTCCGTCGCTGATCCAGCTTTCGCCGGCATGGGCCTTCTTCAAGGTCTCCCGAAACCCGTCGACGTCGTCAGGTCCCCAGTGCCGCTGCCAGATGTCATCAAGACAGATGACCGGGGTCCCGGTCCTGGCCCCCAGGGCGCGCGCCAGGGTGGTCTTGCCGCTGCCAGCGCAGCCAAGGAGGATGATGCGGGTCACGCCGCCGATTTTGGCAAAGATTCAGGGTCAGGGCCACCCGAGATGGGGGAACGGGCACGGCCATCGGGTGAACGACCCATCTGATTGATCACGGCTATCGAAGGGCGAGGGTTCTTCCGTGCGGAAGCCCCAATGCCCTGCCGGATGCTCGGCTTCCAGGCTGGACACGAAGCCCGCGAAGCAAGCCAAGAGCACGAAGGGGTGGAAGAAAACGATCCAGACCGTTCCCTTTCATGGGCACCAGATGCTCACCAAAATCGTGTCATCCCGGAAAGGCGAAGCCTTGTCCGGGACCCATAGGCGCGGGGTTCTCAGGATGGATCGGTGCGTATGGGTCCCGGTCTTCCGCGTGCTGCGGAAATCGGGGTGACACGGGGTTGTTGGCCGCCCAGGCGCGTTGAGGAGGACACGGTGCCAGACGCCTTGGGCCGTCTCACTTCGTGCTCTTCGCGCCCCTTTGTGAGCTTCGTGCCCTAACCTTTCGGTGCGTCAGGGGAATCGGGCGAATGGCCTCGACATCAGCCGAAATCGTCCGCTCCCGGACCAGCGAGGTCACCTGTGTGCCCCCGCCGGTCATGAAAAGGGAGGGCTGTGGGCGTGGGCCGCCTACTTCCGCAGTTCTTCGGCTGCCGCCTTGGTGTTGCGCTCGGCGCGTTCGGCTGCGGCCTTGGCGCTGGTCTTGACCTCGTCGGCGGCGGACTTGGTGGCGTCGGCGGCCTCGGTGGTGGCGGTGGCGATGGCAGAGCCTGCGTCATCGGCGGCAGCAGCAGCATGGTCAGAGGCGGTATCCACCTTGGCCGACACGGCCGGGGTGCAAGCAGCCAGCATCAGGATGGCCAGGGTTGCAACGATCAGTTTGGAAGTGGGCATCTTGGGCGCTCCGGTGGGTTGACTGGTGTTTTTGTGCAGGTGGCGAGGCCATCAGCGAGGGCTGATGGCCTCGGGTGGGGTCGGCAGGAGCCGACCCTGACCTCACATGCCGTCCTTGACGTCCTTGGCCGCGCCGGTCACCGCAGTGCCGGTGGCAGTAACGTCCTTGCCGACGCCGCTGATGGTGTTGCAGGCGGCCAGGCCGATGATCAGGACGGTCAGCAGCAGGGGGATTGTTTGGCGGGTCATGATCACATCCCCGCCTTGTCGGCCGTCTTGGAGGCCATTTCATGCCAGGTCTTGATCTGGTCATGGGCCTCTTCGCGGGTCACGCCGTAGCGTTCCTGAACCGAGCCGGCGAGCTTGTCGACGTCACCTTCGGCGCGCAGCAGGTCATCGTCGGTGAGCTTGCCCCACTGACGTTTGGCCTCGCCAACCAGTTGCTTCCATTGACCCTTCAGAGTGTCTTCGTTCATGGGTTCTGTCCTTGAGACGGCCCGGGATTGGGTCAGGAGGAGAACGGCTGAACCGGCCAATGGTTGCCAGAAAGCCGGCGACCGGGGTCAGGATTGGAAGAACAGGGCCTGGCCTATGGTGGCCTTTACCGTGTCGGCCCTGAAGGGCTTGGTGATCAGATAGGTCGGCTCGGGCCGTTCCCCCGACAGCAGGCGTTCGGGGAAGGCGGTGATGAAGATCACCGGCACGTCATAGGTCGCCAGGATGTCATTGACGGCGTCGATCCCGGAACTGTGGTCGGCAAGGTGGATGTCAGCCAAGATCAGGCCCGGGCGATGGGTCTTGGCCAGGGCCACGGCCTCACCCCTCGTGCGGGCGATGGCAGCCACCTCGTGGCCGAGGTCCTTCACTATGGCCTCGATATCCAGGGCGATGATGGGTTCGTCCTCGATGATCAGGACGCGGGTCTTCAATGCCGCATCGATGTCGATGTGGGCGGCCTCGACGTCCTTGACGATGGTCTCTCGTGAGACCGACAGGATTTGCGCGGCCTCTTCGTCGCTGAATCCCTCCATGGTGGTGAGCAGAAAGGCTTGGCGATGAGTCGGCGAGAGCTTTTGCAGGGTCGCATCGGGCGTCGTCTGGACCTCAGGCTCCAAGGTGGCGCCGGTGCTGTTCCAGATCTTGTGGAACACCTGATAGAGGGCCACGCGCGGTGAGGGGCCGGGGTCGAGCGACCCGTCGCCCTGCAGCAGGGCCTCAAGCGTGGCACGGACATAGGTGTCGCCGCGTGCCTGGTCACCGGTGAGTGATCGCGCGTATCGCCGAAGATAGGGTAGGTCTGTGGCGATCTGTCGGGCTGTCATCTGGGGGTCTGGTCCTTGGCTCATCGGATCAATCGCACCGATCGTCAGGAACCATACGCCGCCGGGCGCGTTGAGTTCCCTTGAGACTGCAAAGGAATTGCGACGCGCGACGTCGGCTCCGCAGGACAGAGTGATATTGGGACCTGTGAATTGACCAACGACGAGCGTTCTTGCAGCACATCGAGCATTGAGCCCCGCATGCGGCACCAGCAGGCTGCGGCGGTGCGGCGCAAACAGGGTGAAGCCATCGGCGAGGAACTGCGCAATCAGTTCCAACACCTGCTGGCCGAGCCCCTGCCAGACCACCTGCTGGATCTGCTGAATGCCCTGGAACAACAGGAGTCTGAGACATGAGCGTCTCAGTCACCCACAAGGCTGAGATGGGGACCAAAAGGCTGGGGGATTTCAAGCTGGCCCTGGTGGAGGTGTTGCCGGCCCTTCGCGCCTTTGCCAGGTCGCTGTGCCGCAATGCCGTCGAGGCCGACGACCTAGTGCAGGAGACCATGCTGAAAGCGTGGAGCGCGCGGAATTCCTATGTTGAGGATTCCAACTTCAAGGCCTGGACCTTCCGGATCCTGCGCAATGCCCTCTATTCCAACTGGCGCAAGTCCTCGCGCCTGACCCAGTTGGATGACACCGTCTATGAGAAGACCGCCAAGGCCATCGACAATGCCGAGACGTCGCTGGAGCTGGCTGAGGTGTCGGAGGCCATTCGTCACCTGCCGCTGGAGCAGCGGGAGGCCCTGATCCTGATCGCGGCGGGTGGGTTCAACTATGAAGAGGTGGCAGCCATCACCGGGGTGGCGATCGGCACCATCAAGAGCCGGGTCTCGCGGGGCCGCTCCAGTCTGATCGTGTTGATGGAAAAGCGCGCCTACCAACGGACCAGGATATCGGCCCTGGGAGCCGCCCAGGAACTGATGAACGACGCCGACCGTCTGGCCCGGCCGGCCTTGGTTGCGGGGTGAAAGCCCCCGGGGCTGGCAAACCGCCCACCCGCGCCCAACTGCTGGCCGAAAATCTCACCCTGCGGCGCGAGATCGACCACCGGGTCCGCAACAGCCAGCAGGTTGTGGCCTCTCTGGTGGATGTGACAGCGCGGAGGGCGACCGAGCCGGCGGCCCAGGTGGTGCTGAACATCCTGAGGGCGCGGATCTCGGCCATGATCGCGGTATACAAGACCCTGGATGATGTGCCGCACCGCGCCCTGGTGAGGATGGACGACACGCTGCGCGACCTGGCCGACCAGGTGGCCGACAACAGCGGCGCTGGCGCCTCAAGGAATGAGGCCAGGATCGAGGCCGACGGCATCAGCCTGCCCCTGGACGACGCCATGCCGGTGGCCTTGATGGTCATCGAGGTGCTGCTGGCCACCGCCCTGCACGCCGCCCCCAACTCGGCGGGTCCGACCTCCACCGTCAGCCTGACCCGTGAGGGGGGCGAGGCCCTGCTGCGCATCGACCTGCTCAACCCCAAGGGCGACGCCCTGATGCCAAAGCTGTCGGTCGATGCGCGTGCGATGATGGAGGCCCTGGCCCGCCAACTGGGCGGCCCCTTGAGCATCGACAACGATGAGGGGGTGACGCGAACCATCACGGTACGCTTCCCGGTGCGGGATCTGGGGTAGGGGGTGCACCGAGAGGTTGCGCACAATCCCTGTGTCATCCCCGAAGGGCGAAGCCTTATCCGGGATGACACCTTAGGGTTGGTTTCTTAAGTTATACAATGCCTCTCATCGCTGTCATCCCGGTTTCTGCGAAGCAGAAGACCGGGATGACAGCGCTGGTCTTCCGCGTGCCGCGAAAACGGGGATCACAGTGCGGGGCGGCGTTGGGCGCGTGCGAAAGTTAAATCGCCGAGCGTATGCAACCCTTTGGCAGCCCAGCGGTTAGTTCTCTAGAACTCTGGGGTCCCTATGCATCCGCACGACGCGACAACCTTGGTGAGCCCCTCGGTCCCGACGACGGAAAGGCTGTGGTCGTGACCCGCCTGCCCAAGACACCCCCGTTTGAAGGGCGGTGGGAAGTCGCCCTGAGCGCCCTGGTGATTTCGATCCTGGTGGTGGCCATGACCCTGGTGATCCTGCGCGGCGCCCAGTCCAACCGCGAGGTGATCGCGCTCAAGCACGCCGAACAGATCCGGTTTCTGGCCACCGACTTCCTGCTGACCCTGCGTCGGGCGGAGTCCTCCCAGCGCGGCTACATCCTGACTGGAAACAGCCTCTATCTGCAGGGCTACCGTGCCGGTCAGACCAACCTGCCCATCGCCCTGTCACGGCTGGAGGAGGCCACCTCGTCTCAACCGATCCAGCGGCTCCAGGTGGCCAGGATCGCGGCCAACTATGAGATCAAGCGCCGGGAGATGGCCGAGACCCTGAACGAGATGGATGCTGGGCGGCGATCAGAGGCTCTGAGGATCCTCAATTCAAATCTCGGTTTCAATCAGATGGATATCATCACCAATGATGTCAACGCAGTCATCAGGTTCGAGAACGCCAAAGCATCGGATATCGATAGCCGTTACAGCCTGATTTTTGCTGGCAGCTTGATTATACTGATCATGATTGTGGTCTCTGGGGTGGTGACATTCTATCGGATTGTCAGATTCTCAAGGGCCAGTACCGCTCACGGCAAGGCCCTGGCCCGGTCCAATGCTGAGCTCGCGGCGCTGTTGGCCTCGCGGACCGCAGAGATTGCCAGGGTCAACGAAGAGATCCAGCGATACGCCTATATTGTCGGGCATGATCTGCGAGGGCCGCTGATCAATATTACCGGCTTCACGGCCGAGATTCAGAACGCCCAGATCACCTTGGATCGCCAATTTCAAAGCCTGAAGATCACCCACCCGGAGAGCCTGGCGCAGGACGCCCTGGCTGCGGTGGAACAGGACATCCCCGAGGCCATCCGGTTCATCTCAGCCTCAGCCGAGAAGATGGACCGGTTGATCGTTGCCGTGCTCAAACTCTCGCGTGAAGGGCAGC
>JANPAO010000087.1:0-6009 GCA_031429955.1 Phenylobacterium sp.
GCAATAGGGTGCTGAGACGACCTTAACCTTCCCGCACCCCAGAGTTCGCACCCCCAACCCTGCCCTTCCCCCATCGAGGGGGAAGGGTGAGTGCCACATAATATGTGTCTGTGAAATCAATCACCTAGAGTGGTGTTCTGACTCACTCTGGTCGCAATCCGCCCTATTGCACCGCCGCATTGAGGAAGGCCGTCATGTCCGCCAGGGCCGGTGCCCGACCCCGGAACGGTCGCGATAGGGCCAGGATCATGCCGGCGTGATCGACGCCGGGATAGTGGCGCTCCTCCACCTGGGCACCCGCCCGTCGATAGGTCCGGGCCAGGGCCTTGGTGTTGCGCGGAAAGACTGTGCGATCGGCGTCGCCCGTGGCCAGGAAGGCCGGCGGGCTGGCCGCCGTCACATAGGTGCCAGGCTGGGTGGCCGTCAGATCGGCCGCGCCACCAAAGGTGCGCCGGGTGATCGGTCCGTCGAGGGGAACAAAATCATAGGGTCCGGACAGACCGGCCACGGCCCGGATGCGATGAACGTCCACGCCCTGGGCCTTCAGATAGCGGGAATCCAGCCCCAGCATGAGGGCGTTATAGGCACCGGCGGAATGGCCGATCAGCACGATACGCTCCGGGTCGCCGCCATAGTTCCCGGCATGATCCATCGCCCAGCGCACGGCGGCGGCCCCATCCTCCAGGAAGTGCGGATAGGTCACCTCGGGATAGATCCGGTAGTCGGGGACGACGGTGACGAATCCCTGAGCGGCCAGGGCCTTCCCGACCCACCGATAGTCCTGCCGCCGGCCGGAGTCCCAGGACCCACCATAGAAGAACACCGCCACCGGGGCGGGCGTCGCGCGGCGTCGCGGGGCATAGATGTCGAGCTTCTGGCGCGACAGGGGTCCATAGGCGAGGCTGGCGTCGAGCCGGTTGGCTGGGTCCTTGGGCGTGAAGGTCGAAAACAATGCCAGGGGCGAGCAGGCCGTTGTGAGGGCGGCGGTCAGGGTCGCCAGGCCGAGGCGGCGGCTGATGGAGGTGGTCATGGGCGGCGTCGGCTCAGGGCTGGGAGTGGTCATCGACCAGCCATAGACCACAGTCGGGCCCGACCGTCAGGGTCTAGGGATTCTCGTCCTCGTCGGAGGCATGCATGTGGTGCAGCAGCCGGTGGAGCACAGGGGTCAGGATCAGGCCGGCGGTGGCCACCAGGAACAGGCCCGAATAGATGGCATAGCCCCCGGCAAACAGCTTGCCCGCGTCGGTCTGCGGCGCACTCAACGGCCCCATGCCCGACAGGATCATCGCCGCCTCAGCAAAGGCGTCGATCCAGGGTCGATCCTCCAGGACGTGATAGCCCCACATGCCCCCCACCAAGGACGCCGCAATCAGGCCCAGCGCTAGCAAGAGATTGCCCACCATACGCCAGACGAAGACGTGAGACGGTGCCACCGGGTCCCTGAGACGTTCATAGGCCATGGATAGCTCCCCGGGGACCTCAGTCTGAATCTGACCTCTATGTCCTGCATTTCAGACGGACACCTTGAGCACCGAATTGTCGAGATGTCTCATCGATAAGGGGTAGCTGAGAGCTGGTCTTCTCCGCCATCGACCTGGACGGCTCGAAGACGGGCCAATCTGAGGTCGAACCTCTCACAGCCCCTTGATATTGCTTGCGATCAACAGGGCCACGATCAGTTCCAGCCCCGTGAAGATTGCAGGGTGGAGGCCCAGCTTGCGGTCAGTGAGCGCCGAAACGATCCGCCCCAACGCCATGCCCACCGAACAAATGGCAAGGGCAAGGAGGATGCCGTTCGACAGGTCAGGGCGCGTCAAACTGAACAGCAGCAGCCCCGCCACGGCCAGCGGAAAACCGCCATAGACGGCTCGGATCTCGTTGCGGCTCTCAGGCGCGATCGCCTCGATGGAGAACCCGCGCAAGAGCGTCTTCGGCCTGGTGAGCGCGGCAAGACCAATCACGCCAAAGAACAGAGCCGCCCCGATGACCCCGATCGTTCCCAGCATGTGCCCTACCCTATCGTCCGAAATGCATGCCACCCGGCAACGAGCAGGATGGGCATGCCAAGCATGTCTGCCACGGCAATGCTCTTCAGGGCCGGCGATCCGCCCGCCATCCACCAGATGAGCAGAAAGGACCCCATGCTGATCCCCACTGCGACGGTCGCAAGCTGGCGCACGTCTGGACGGACAAGTGCCCAAATGCAGATCCCGATGATGACAAGGAACATCGCCGCGCGGTGATGCATCAGCGTGAAGCTGTCTGTTCCGGGCGCGACGCCGTACATCTTCTCAATCAAGGCCGGCTTGAACAGCGCCAGCGAGGGCATGAGATGGATCAACGCCAGCAATGCCCAGCAGACCTTGTCGATCATCGTGCGAACTCTGGCCGGGACGAAGATCCCTCGGCGGAAAACCCCAGCATCAATGCCGGAGCGGGGGCGAATGTCCTCGTCGGCAGCACTGTCCTTGGTCTCCCACCTCAATCTGCACATCTGTCCCTTTCACAATTAACATGTCAATAACATGTTAGTGGCCTATGCTGCCCTACGGCTTGGCACATCGCCTCGTCAGGGGGGGGATCTCCAGAGATGGCGGCGGTCGATTCCGGAGGCGAGGCCGCGGGCCATCGGCAAAGCGACCAAGCCTTTGACCGGATCAAGAATGAGATCATCCTCTGTCGCCTCGCGCCGGGCGCGCACTTTTCCGAAGCAGAAATATCCAATCGCTTTGGCCTGGCGCGGGCGGCGACGCGGGCGGCCCTGATGCGCCTTGCAGAGGTGCGGCTTGTGCAACCCGTGCCGCGCCACGGCTTTGTCGTGACGCCGATCACCATGACCTCGCTGCGTGAATTGTTCGAGCTGCGACTGATGATCGAGCCCAAGGCTGCGGCCCTTGCCGTGGGCAAGGTCGATATCCCCCACCTAAGGGCGATCAATCGTTCGCCCCGGCATGCCAGAACCGATGCCGAGCAACTTGCCTTCGTTGAAAGCAACCGCGCTTTCCACAAGGCGATTGCCAGCGCCACGGGCAATGGCCGTCTGTTCCACCTGCTTGAATCGCTGGCCGACGAGATGCAACGCCTGGTGCATCTTGGCCTCTTCGGGCCCGGCGGAAGCGATGCCGAGCGACAGAGCGCCGATGCCCAACATGAGGCCCTGATCGCGGCACTCGATGACGGCAACGCGGCGGCAGCTGAACAGGCGGCGCGCCTCCACATTGAACACTCCCGCTCTCTGGCGATGGATTGCATCTTCAACGGCCACGTGCCGTTTCCCATAACATGACGGAGCCCCCCCATGTTCACCCAAGGCCAGGACGTGATCCTCGATGACATCGCCTTCATCCACCCGACGGCGGTGATCTACGGAAAGGTGAGGATTGGACCTGGGTCGTCGGTCTTTCCCTATGTCGTCATGCGCGCTGAGGCCCATGAGATCCGCATCGGCGCGCGGACCAACATCCAGGACTTCGTGATGATCCACATCGGCAACGGTACGCCCACCGTCGTGGGCGATGATTGCTCAATTACCCACCGCGTGACGCTCCACGGCTGCGAAATCGGCGACCGCTGCCTGATCGGGATCAACGCGACGATCATGGACGGCGCAAAGATTGGTGCCAATTCCATCGTCGCAGAACACAGTCTCGTTCGTCCGGGTCAGCAGTTTCCGGAAAACTCCGTGATCGCCGGATCGCCCGCAAGGCTGATCAAAGAGCGGGATTGTTCAGATGCCAATCTCATGAACGCCCGCATGTATCAGCAATTCGCACGCGGCTACGCCGAGGGCCGGGAGCGTCTGGCATAGCCGCGCGTCGTTTCGCTTGACTGCACCCGCGTCACCCGGCGCAATCGGTGGCAACAGCGGGGCCGACCCCGGCACGGCAGGGTGGAATGGCGATGGACGGCAATCAGGCAATGGGTGGGTTTTCCTCAGAGGGTCTTGGACAGATCGAAACCCACCTGCGGGGTGTGGTGGAGGCTGGCGACCTCTCGGGCTTCGTCACCCTGCTCTGGCGCAAGGGCGAGGTGGCCCAGGTCAATACCATCGGCCATCGCGACATCGCCGCAGGCCTGCCCATGACCCGCGACACCCTGTTCCGCATCGCCTCCATGACCAAGCCCATCACCTCGGTGGCCGCCCTGATGCTGATGGAGGAAGGCAAGCTCAAGCTCGATGACCCCATCACCAGGTGGGCGCCTGAGTTTTCCAACATGAAGGTCCTGAACGAGGCCACCGGCCCCGTGGGCGAGGTCCACGACGCGCCGCGCGACATCACCATCGATGACCTGATGACCCACCGCTCGGGCCTAGCCTATGGCTTTACCTCGGTCGGTCCCATCGCCCACGCCTATGAAGAGGTTCTGGGCCCGCCCCTGGGGGGACCCCATGCCCCCGATGTCTGGATGGAAAAGCTGGCCGGCCTGCCCCTGACCTATGCGCCGGGGGACCGGTTCCACTATGGCCACTCCACCGATGTGCTGGGCTTCCTGGTGGGTCGGATCGCCGGGATGGATTTCCGACAGTTCCTGATGGAGCGGATCTTTGGGCCGCTGGGCATGACCGACACCGACTTCTGGTGCCCGCCCTCCAAGCGCGACCGGATGGCCAAGCTCTACCGGGTCGATCCGGCCACCGACAAACTCAAGGACGTCTCCTTCATCCACGAGGACGCGCCGCCGGCCTTTTGCGCCGGTGGCGGCGGCCTGATCTCCACAGCCGACGACTATCTGACCTTTGCCCGCCTGATGCTGAACGGCGGCGAGATCAACGGGGTGCGACTGCTGAAACCTGAGACCCTGGCGCTGATGACCGCCAACCGGCTCACCGACGAACAGCGGGCCATCCCCTTCATGGGCATCCCCTTCTGGATGGGTCAGGGCTTTGGCCTTGGGGTCTCGGTGATCACCGATGCGGAGAAGCAGGCCTGGATGGGTGCAGGTTCCAACGGGGCCTTCGGCTGGCCAGGTGCCTTTGGTACCTGGTGGCGGGCTGACCCCTCCAAGGACATGGTGATGCTCTACCTGATCCAGAACTCCATGGACCTCAGTCCGGAGGCCGCCAGCCAGTTGGCCACAGGTCAAAGGATGGGTGGCCGCCTGGCCCTGCCGATCTTTCAGAACCTGGTCTACGGGGCGCTGACGACCTGATTGCCTACCAGGTCTGGCGAGGGGCCACGCACATCGGTTGGCCCTCAAAGAGATCCCCCAGCAGACTGCCGTCGCGGGCGGCGTCTTTGCGCGCGCGCTCGAAGGCCCGAGACTCAGCAGGCGGCTTCTGACCTGACCCACAGACCGGAGCGCTCACCTTGATGCCGTCCTGGCAGATGCAGAAGTCCTCCCTCTGGTCCAGCCGGCTGGCGGGCACCCTGCAGACCACCGGCAGGGTCTGTCCCCCCACATCCAGGCATTGGGTCGTTTGGATCGGAGGATTGGACGGACCGCCCTGGGCCGCCGCCAGCCCCGCTGACCCTGCCAAGATCAGGCCCGCAAGCATCACCTGTCGCATCATCGCCGACTCCTATGTCTCTGCCCCATCATAGCATGCCGGGATGGTGGCGGATTTCAGGCGCCCGGAAGGGTCGATTTACCATCTTGCCTTGCGAAGGCTTAACTCAGGGGATGGCAGGGTATGGCGTCGGAGGTCCGCCCATGAACCCCATCGCCACAGCCCAGTACGGCCTGTTTGCCGCTGCCCACCGCTTCGAGGCCTCCGCCCAGCGGACGGCGCAGATGGGCGATCCGGACGCCGAAATCGACTATGCCCACGAGGCGGTGGAACAGATCACCGCCAAGCACGAGCTCAGCGCCAACCTCGCCGTGATCAGCACCGCAGACCGGATGTTCGACAGCCTGCTGGACATCGTGGCCTAGACAAGGGCCCCTGCCCCAGCTAGCGCGGGGGCCATGTCCCTGCGCCCGCTGTTTGTCACCCAGGTCTACGAAGCCAGCCTCGCTCAGGCCAAGGACTTCGACGCCTTCAATGCCGAATTGGCCGACGCCTGTCAG
>JANPAO010000088.1:0-1528 GCA_031429955.1 Phenylobacterium sp.
GGGTCTAAGGCTCCCGCAGACCGATCCGGCAACCCTTCGGGACACGGGTATGCCCTATAGGCTGACGATCACTCGGGAAGCCGTGAAGTCGCTCGATGCCATCCAGAAGCGTGACCGGGTGCGTATCTACGAGCGACTGGATCAGCTTGCCGTCGATCCTTTCGGCATGACTGGCGTCAAGAAATTGAAGGGCCAAGACAACTATCGGCTGCGCGTAGGAGACTATCGGGTGCTCTACCTGATTGAAGATTCAGACCTGCTGATCCTGGTGGTGGAGGTGGGCCATCGCCGAGAGGTCTGTCGTTGACGTGTAACAGCGCGCCACATCGACTCGACCGCAAGATCAAGGTCCCCCTGGAGGCAAACACGCGCTAGGCTCTCTGACATGAATCGCCGCCCCGTCCCCTTCGCCGTCGGCCCCGTGCACTTCATCGGCATCGGGGGGATCGGCATGAGTGGCATTGCCGAGATCATGCAGCGCATCGGCTACTCGGTTCAGGGCTCCGACGCCAAGGCCAGCGCCAATACCCAGCGGCTGGAGAAGCTGGGGATCAAGGTCTTCATCGGCCAGGGGGCTGCCAACATCGAGGGTGCCTCGGCCATCGTCTATTCCACCGCCATCAAGGCCGACAACCCCGAGATGCTGGCCGGTCGGGAGCGCCGTCTGCCCCTGGTGCATCGGGGCGAGATGCTGGCCGAACTGACCCGCTCGCGGTTCTCGGTCGCGGTGGGCGGCACCCACGGCAAGACCACCACCACCTCGATGGTGGCAGCCCTCCTGGATGCCGGCGGGCTGGACCCGACGGTGGTCAATGGCGGGATCATCAATGCCTACGGCACCAATGCCAAGGTGGGCGAAGGCGAGTGGATAGTGGTGGAGGCCGACGAGAGCGACGGCACCTTCCTAAAGCTGAAATCCACCTGCGCCATCGTCACCAATATCGATCCCGAGCACCTGGACTATTACGGCGACTTCGACGCGGTGAAGAAGGCTTTCCAGGACTTCGTGGAGAACGTGCCCTTCTACGGCTTTGCGGCGGTCTGCACCGACCATCCCGATGTCCAGGCCATGGCCGCCAAGGTCGTTAACCGTCGCCTGATCGCCTACGGGGTCAACCCCCAGGCCGAGGTGCGGGCCCAGAAGATCAGCATGGGGCCCGACGGCTCGCGCTTCGATGCGGTGATTGCGCCCCTGGAGGGGGAGCCCATGACCTGGCGGGATCTGCACCTGCCGATGGCCGGCCACCACAATGTCATGAATGCCCTGGGCGCCATCGCTATCGCCCGGGAGCTGGGGGTGTCGGAGGCCGATATCCGCAAGGGCCTGACCACCTTCGGCGGGGTCGGTCGCCGGTTCACCACGGTGGGCGACGTGAACGGCATCCGCATCATCGACGACTACGGCCACCACCCGGTTGAGATCGCCGCTGTGCTGAGCGCCGCCCGCGCCGTCACCAACGGCCGGGTGATCGCCGTGGTGCAGCCGCATCGCTATTCCCGGCTGCATGACCTGTTCAATGGGTTCTGC
>JANPAO010000089.1:0-10856 GCA_031429955.1 Phenylobacterium sp.
CCACCGAGTAGCGGGCGGCCCACTGGATGAAGTCCAGGGCCTTGGGCGGCAGGGGCGGATCGTCGATCTTTGCCGCCACCACCTTGAGGGGCCGGTTGCCGCCGGTGCCGTCCCGCAGGGCCGTGACGACCCCCCGCAGCAGACGCGGCCCCAGCGGGGTCTCCACATGGTCCCCCACGGCAAGGTCCATGCCCTCGGGCTCTTCATAGTCGAAGGCCTCGGGCAGGGGCATGGGCAGCAGGATGGAGGCGATGCGGCGGGTCATGCTGGAGGCCGCTCATCCCGGCGACCGCGTAGCGGCGTTTGGTTCATCACGCTGCGCACGCAGGCTGGCAGGCCGCTGGCGCAGCGGCTATGGAAGCCCCAATCATTCCCGCCCAGAGGCCCGTCATGCAGCTCTTTCTCGACACCACCGACACCGCCGTCCTGAAGGACCTGGCCGGAACTGGCCTGGTGGACGGCGTCACCACCAATCCGACCCTGATCGCAAAGTCGGGTCGGCCCATGCTGGAGGTCATTGCTGAGATTTGCGATCTCGTCGAGGGGCCGGTGAGCGCCGAGGTGGCGGCCACCGACGTGGCGGGCATGCTGGCCGAGGGGGCCAAGCTGGGCGCCATCGCCACCAACATCGTCGTCAAGCTGCCCCTGACCCGAGAGGGCTTGATCGCCACAGCGGAATTCGCGGTGCAGGGCATCGCCACCAATGTCACGCTTTGCTTCTCCGCGCCCCAGGCCCTGTTGGCCGCCAAGGCCGGGGCCACCTATATCTCACCCTTCATCGGCCGGCTGGACGACTATGGAGCCCAGGGCATGGACCTGATCTCCGAGATCCGCGCCATCTATGACAACTATGATTTCGACACCGAAATCCTCGCCGCCTCCATCCGCAATCCGGCCCATGTCACCGCCGCAGCCCTGGCCGGGGCCGATTGCGCCACTCTGCCGCCTGGGGTTTTTCTCGATCTCTTCAAGCACCCGTTAACCGAGAAGGGTCTTGAACAGTTCATGAGCGACTGGGCCAGAACGGGCCAGTCCATTCTGTAGAACCACAGGGGCGGCCATGGACAGAGCGATCGGGCTAAAGGATCAGGGGCTGGGCCCCGAGGCGGTGCGCCGATTTCTCGCCGACAATCCCGACTTCCTGTTGAGCGATGTCGCCCTGATGGCCGAGTTGGGGCTGAGGCCCGACGCCGCCAATGTGGTGGACTTTGGCCCTGCGGCCCTGGCCCGGGTGCATGAGGCTCACAAGAGTGAGTCCCGCGCCCGCAAACATCTGGAAGCCACGGCGCGGGCCAATTTCGCCGCCCAGGCTCAGACCCACGGCGCGGTGGTGGACCTGCTGGAGGCCCGCAACCATGCCGACCTGGCCCGCCGCGTCGATGAGCTGGCCCAACTGCGCTTTGGCCTGGCCTGTGGCGTGGTGGCCCTGGAGGGACCTGACCGCACCCCGGCTGGATGGCGCGGCATGGCGCCGGGGCAGATTGACCTGGTGATCGGCCATCAGCGGGTGGCCTTGATGGGGTTCCGACCCACGGCCCTGGGACTGTTTGGCGAGCGCGCGCCCGAGATCGCCTCCATGGCCATGGTGCGGATGGCGATCTGGGAGCCGGCCCGCTGCGGTCTGTTGGCCTTCGGCTCAGCCGACGAGCACGGCTTTACCCAGGATATGGGCGCAGAGCTGGTGGCCTTCCTGGCCCGGGTGGTGGAACGCACGGCGGAGCGATGGCCGGTCCTGTGATTACCGCGCGGGCGGCCCTGGCCGGTTGGCTGGTCCACCTGGCCCAGGAGCGGCGCGCTTCGCCCCGCACGGTGGAGGCCTATGGCTTTGCCGTGCGTCGCTACATCGACTTTCAGGAGACCTATCGCGGCGAGGCCCTGACCCTGGCGGCCTGTGGCGAGCTGACGGCCGGCGAGATCCGGGCCTGGCTGGCCCACCTGAGGTCAGGCGACCGACCACTGTCGCCGCGCTCGCTCTCTCAGTCCCTATCGGCGATCCGCACCTTCCATGGCTATCTGGACCGGCGGCTTGGCACGCCCAATGCCCACCTGGTCTTGGTGCGCGGTCCCCGGGTCAGACCCTCGGCCCCGCGTCCGGTGACTGAGGATCAGGCGCGCGGCCTGATCGCCGAGCCTGGGCTGGACCCCGACCGCGAGGACTGGGAGGTCGCCCGCGATGAGGCGGTGCTGACCCTGCTCTATGGCTGCGGTCTGCGGATCTCTGAGGGGCTGTCGCTGAAACGATCCGACGCGCCGCTGGGGGACTCCCTTCGGATCCTCGGTAAGGGATCCAAGACCCGGATCGTGCCCGTGCTCCCGGCCGTGGCCGAGGCGATCGCCAGCTATCTGGCCGCCCTGCCCTTCGCCCTGGCCCCGGATGAGGCGCTATTTCGGGCCAAGCGCGGCGGTCCCTTGAGCCCCCGCCATGTCCAGGCCACCGTGCAAAAGCTGCGAGGTCGGCTGGGCCTGCCAGCCACCGCGACCCCCCACGCCCTGCGCCATTCCTTCGCCACCCACCTGCTGGGGGCTGGGGCGGACCTGAGATCCATCCAGGAACTGCTGGGCCACGCCTCGCTCTCCACCACCCAGCGCTATACCGAGGTGGATTCCGGTGCCCTGCTCAGCGCCTACAATGCGGCCCACCCGCACGCGTGACCGGGTGGGATCTCCCCGTGCCACCAACACCGACGTATTGCAAAACGCGCTACGCCGAGTAGTCTGAGGACGTGGAGGTAGCCATGACCCAACCCGCCGAGCGTAAGAACCACCCACTCTCCATGCGCCTGCCGCAGGCTGACATTGCGATCATCGACCGCGCAGCCGGACTGCGAGGTCGATCAAGGACGGAGTTCGTTCGCGACGCCGCCGTGCGGGCGGCTGAGGCGGTGGTCATGGAGACCGCCCTGGTTCGCATGAGCCCTGAGGGGTTTGCCACCTTCGTGGCGGCGATTTCCGCCCCGGCGGTCGTGGTGCCCGAAATCGTCGACCTGGTGGGTCGGCGGGCACCCTGGGAGACCGACCCACCGCCATCGCGGACCTGAGTCGTGCCCCTATCGGCACCAGAGTTGCTCTCGGGCGACCATGATGTCTCGGGGTTTTCCTGCGGCAAACCCGCCCTCGATGAATGGCTGAAGACCCGGGCCCTCTCCAACCAGACCAAAGGCTTCACGGTGGTGCTGGTGATTCATGAATTGGGACGGGTGGTCGGGTTCTATGGCTTGGCCCCCACGGCAGCGGCACCTTCAGACATGCCCCGGTCGGTTCGAACCGGCCAGCCGCCCGACCCCATGCCATGCCTGCTGTTGGGCCAACTGGCCACCGACGAGGCCTGGTCTGGGCGCGGCATCGGCACGGGCCTGCTGAAGCACGCGCTGCAACGATGTGTGGCCGCTGCCGATCTGGTGGGAGGCCGGGCCCTGATGGTCAGGGCCGTTGATGCCGAGGCTGCAAGCTTCTGGGCACGCCGAGGCTTCCTGCCATCCCGTGATGACCCGCTGATGCTCTTTCGGTCCGTAGGCGACATCGCCGCGTCGCTTAGAACCTAAAACCCCAGTTCCGGATGCCCCGCAGCCCCCTGGGCTTCTTCCGGCAGGTGGCAGGTGAAGGTGGCACCGGCGCCGGGCTCGCTTTCCAGGTCCACCCAGCCGCCGTGCAGTTCCACCAGGGACTTCACCAGGGCCAGGCTCAGGCCCGGTCCGCCATGCTCACGGCCGATGAAGCGGTCGAAGATGTGAGCCTGGACATTGAAGGGAATGCCGCGCCCGGTGTCGGTGACCTTGAGCTGGATCTCCCCGCGTTCGCGACGCGCGGCCAGGGTCACAGTGCCCAGCGGCGGGGTCTGGCGGATGGCGTTCTCGGCCAGGTGGTCCAGGGTCTGGGCCAGGCGTCTGACGTCACCCCGGATCACGCCAATGTCGTCGGGATGCTCCACCACCACGGTCACCTGGGCCGCGGCGGCCTCCAGCTCGCGGCGGGCCGCAGCCTGGCTCAACAGGTCAGCGACATGGACGTCGTCCAGGTCCAGGGCCATCTCGTCGGCATCGATCTGGGCCATGTCCAGGACATCGTCGATGGAGCGGGCCAGTTGGGTGGCGGCGCTGCGAACCGCCGCAGCGTGGCTGCGACCCCGTTCCGACAGGTTCTCCCCTGACCGCTCCAGCAGTTCGGAATAGCCGATGATGGTGGTGAGGGGGGTGCGCAGCTCATAGGAAACATTGCCGACGAAATCGCGCTTCAACCGCTCGGTCTCGGCCAGGGCAGCCGAGCGGTCGGCCAGCGCGCTCTCCAGCTTGCGGGCGTCGGTGACATCACCAAAGGCGATCAGGGTGGCGCCGTCGGGCAGGGGGCGGGACTGATAGACCACGATGCGGCTGTCGGAGGTTTTCACCTCGCCGGAGATCGGGGCGCGGGCGGCGGGATCTGTATCGGCCACCCGACCCTTCAGCTCGCGCCAGAAGCTCATGTCGTGCAGCCGGGGCACGCAGAGCTCCACCACGCCCTCAAAGTCGTGGGCCTGGTCCAGTTGCTGGGGGGTGATGTTCCAGAACCGCTCAAAGGCCTCGTTGTGCAACCGCAGCCGGCCGTCGGACCCGAACACAGCCACGGCGTCATTGAGCTTGTCCAGGGTGGCCTGCTGCACCTGGATCAGGGCGTTGTACTGGGCCTTCAGCCGCAGCTCGCCGGTGATGTCGGAGAACAGCAGGACGATGCCCCCCAGGGGGTGGACCTGGCGGCCGACCTTCAGGGTCCGGCCATCGGGGGTGGACCACATGTCGTCAGGGCTGGCGTCCAGGGCCTCATAGAGATCCAGCTCTGCGGCCTTCCACTTGGTGTAGTCGGCGGTCTCGGGCAGGCGACGGCGCTGGCGCAGGCGGTCGAGGACTTCGGAATGGGTGGGGCGCTCGGCCAGCCAGGCCGGCTCCAGGCCCCAGAGTTCGGCAAAGGCGGTGTTGTGGAAGATCATCCGCTTGGCCTTGGAGAAGATGGCCACAGCATCGGCGATATGATTCAGGGTCTCGTCGTGGGCCTCGACATGACGCTTGAAGGCCTCACGCATCTCTTCGGTTTCGGTGACATCCTGCGTCCAGACCCCGACACCGCCGCCCTCCAGGGGCTGGGCGGTGATCTGGAAGGCGCGGCGGCGGCCGCCGAAGCTGGACCAGCGCAGGGTCTCGCGCTTCTGGCCCAGATTGGCGGCCTCGGCGGCCAGGGTATCGGCGGCCTTGTCAAAACTGACCCCGCGGGTGGCGGCCTCGTCCAGGCTGGCGGCCCCCACCGCCGTGAGCCAGGGCGTATTGACCCAGACCGGGCTGCCATCGGCCGCGGCGATCCAGGCTGGGGTGGTACGGGCATCCAGGAAGGCGGCAAAGCGCGGCGCGGTGGGCAGGCCGGCGTCCTCCCCCACCACCGCCGACAGCCGCAGCCAGGCCAGGGCCCCGGCGGCGCGACCCTCGACGGCCACCATGCCGCCCGGACCCCGCACCTCAAAGGCGCAGGTCTCGCCCCGCTCGAACAGGGCCCGCAGCCGCCGCGCGTGGTCAGGGTCGGCCCGCATCAGGGCGGCCACCACCCCTTGCGGATCGGTATCGGCAAGACCCAGTGCGGCAATACAGGCCGCCAGGCTCTCCTCGCCCGAGGCCAGCAGGGCGTGGCCGTCCTCCACCGCCAGTAGGGCAGAGTCGAAGGCCTCAGCTGAGGCCTGGGCCGCCTCGGCCCCAGTGCGCAGGCTGGCGATGGTGGCTCTCAAGGTCGCGATCTGGTGGTCGGCCAGCCGCCTTTGGGCCAGGGCCCAGAGGGTGGCGCAGATGGCCAGCAGCACGGCACCGGCGGCCGCGGCGAGGATCAGGTCCATCTCGCTCATCCCAGCCCCCTCGACCCCCAATGCGGCAGATCTCGAATCATAGACGGCAACATAGGCGCTTGCACCGACTTGGGCGATAATCCCGCCATGACCGCGATCCTCTATCCGGTGGCGCCCGACGTCCAGACCGCCCTGGCCGCTCCCTTGGCCAGGGCCGCCCGTGAGCGTGAAGCCGTCACCGCGGCGGGTGAGGGCGTGACCTTCGTCACCGAGGCGGTGGGTCCAGCCTTCGCCAGCCGGGCCGAGGCCCTCGCCGCCCACCATGCCTGGGTCGAGGATGACCGGGGTGCCGGACCGCCGCCCGAGGACCGCTATTGCCGACTGGCCGAATTGATCGAGGGCCGCCCGCCGCCCCCGGCCCAGCCGAGCCTGGCCGACGGTCGCCGCTGGCCCAACCCACCGCCGGTGCCCAAGACCCTCTGGCGGCTGCAGGTGAGCTACTGGCGGGTGGGTGCCGCCCCCGTCGTCGATACCGCCCCCCAGGCGCGCCAGGCGCGCCGCCAGGTCCGAGAGCCCATGGACTATCGCGCCCTCAAGCAGCTGACCCGCCAGCCCCTGCGCCCGGTCAAACCCCAGCAGCCTCTGGATTTCGGCCTGTTTGAGGCCCCCATGCCCGAGGCCCCCGGCCGGATGATGCCCGATGAATGAGGCCCCCTCCCTCGACGACCTGGCGGCCCTGGCGGAGGCGGCTTTCACCGCCTTGCCCGAAGGGTTCCGGGTCATGGCTGGCGACGTGGTGTTCCGGGTCGATGACTTCGCCGCCCCCGAGGTCCTGGCCGAGCTGGGGATCGAGGACGCCTTCGAGCTCACCGGCCTCTATCAGGGGGTCGATCTGGGGTGCCGCTCGCTGTTTGATCCCTCTCCGGAGCCCTCGCGGATCTTCCTCTATCGCCGGCCGATCCTGGAGGAGTGGATCGACCGGGGTGACATGACCCTGGCCGAACTGGTGACCCACGTCCTGGTCCACGAAATCGGCCACCACTTTGGCCTCTCCGACGCCGACATCGACGCCATCGAGGCGGCGGACTGACGACGGGCGATGCGAGAGGGGGACGTCAGAACCCTCCTCCACCTGAACGTCTTCCTAGGCCTTGTGCCTAGGACCCATGATCTCCGTGGCCCCGCAATACTCAGCAACGGCACCGTCGCACCCCTCCCTCAAGTCAAGGAGATCATGGATCGTCGGGACGAGGCCCGACGAAGACGATCAGGGGGAAGTGACGTGATCAGATCCTCCCCCAGCGCGCAGCGCGATGTGGGGGAGGTGGCGCGGACCGCAGGTCCGTGACGGAGGGGGATCGCCGTAGGCGACACCTGCTTTCCCCAAACAAGAGTCAAAGTCCCCCTCAGGCGCTACGCGCCAGCTCCCCCAGAGGTGGAGCATCTGAGCGTCGGCCCCTCACCCAAAAATGACGCCCCCGTCAACTTCCTTGACTTATCGCTGATCTCTTGAGAGTGTGCGCCAACGAGCAAACCCTGGGTGCGCTGCGCCCAAGTCCAGGAGACGACTCATGGCCGCCGACGGCAACATCACCAAGGACATCATCTACGAGGCCGTGGCCCCCGACGACTTCGAGGCCATGCTGGACCTGGACCGTTACGGCAATCGCTCCACGGCCTTCGACAAGATCATCTCGGCCACTCACGACCATTTCTGGGACCCGCTCGACAAGAAGTACATCGACTTCGACGAGCCCTTCGACATGGAAAACGAGATGCTCTTGCCGGAGAACATGATCATCTCGCTCGGCACCGACTATGTCTCCAACCACCTCAGCGACTGGAAGACCCGGGTGCGGTTTGCCAACCAGTCGGCCCTGCGGTCCTTCTCCTCGATCCTGCACGGTGAGCAGGGCGCGCTGAACCTGTCGGCCAGCCTGTGCCACGTACTGCTGGACCAGGGCGCCCAGGAATATGCCGCCAACCAGACCCGCGAAGAGGCCCGCCACGTCACGGCCTTTGCCAAGTACATCAAGGCCCGCTGGGGCCGCCCAGTGGAGGTGGGTCCGACCCTGAAGACCCTGCTGGTGGAGATCATCGGGTCGCCAGAGGTCTATAAGAAGATCATCGGCATGCAGATGCTGGTGGAGGGACTGGCCATGGGTGCCTTCGCCACCTTCTTCAACAATATCAAGGACCCGCTCGGCAAGAAGCTGATGCAGCTCGTCATGACCGACGAGGCCTTCCACCACAAGTTCGGCAAGATCTGGGCCGACCGCACCATTCCGCACCTGTCGGAAGCTGAGCACGAGATCATCGAGACCTGGGCGGCCCACTGCTTCCAGACCCTGCTGTTCAACCTGGTGGCCCCCTCCCAGCAGCGCGACCTCTATGAAGAGTTCGGCATGGACCCCGACATCGTGATGGCCGAGATGGCCGCCATGATGACCGATGAGGTCCGCCGCGAGGACATGAAGGAACAGTCCAACATCTTCCGCGTGCTGGTGAAGACCCTGCTCAATGCCGGCATCATCACCGACCGCACCCGGGCCTTCTACGCCACCTATGTGGACCTGGAGGAACTGAAGTCCGAAGGCGACCGCATGGTGGGCGACGACATCGCCGAGGAGGGCATCAAGTACCTCCAGGAAATCAACTTCAAAGACCGCATCACCCAGTCGATCTCCATCGCTGCGGAATAGGTTCTATAAGACGACGACACCAAAGGCGGCGCTCCGGGAGACGGGGGCGCCGTTCTTTTTTGGCGTGTCGGAAGTCTCGCGCGCCGTTCGTCCTTGGGTTAGACATCACCTTGGAGGACGACCATGACGCTCACCCATTGCCTGTGGTTCGACCACGGCCAGGCCCGCAAGGCGGCGGAATTCTATGCCAGCCTCTTCCCCGACAGCCATGTCGGCCCGGCGATGGCCGCGCCCAGCGACTTTCCCAACGGCCTGGCCGGCAACGAGCTGACGGTAGAATTCACCTTGATGGGCAGCCCCTTCATGGGGCTCAACGGCGGCCCCCTCTTCAAGCCCAACGAGGCGATTTCCTTCCAGGTGGCCACCGAAGACCAGGCCCAGACCGACCGCTACTGGGACGCCCTGGTCGGCGACGGCGGCCAGGAGAGCGACTGCGGCTGGTGCAAGGACCGCTGGGGTTTCTCCTGGCAGATCACTCCGCGCCAACTGACCGAAGGCATGGCCGACCCCGACCCGGCTGTAGCTAAGCGCGTGTTCGAAGCCATGATGACCATGCAGAAAATTGATGTGGCCAAGATTGAGGCGGCGCGAAGGGGATAGGGGGAGGCATGCTCACCGGTTCCTGCCATTGCGGAGAGGCCTATTGGAGTCTGGAGGGCGATCCAGGCTCAATCACCGCCTGCAACTGCACGCTCTGCCGTCGCTATGGCGCGCTTTGGGCCTATGACTATGAAGACGAGAGGATCACCATTTCCGGCCCGACAACGGCCTATAGGCGCAAGGGCAAGGCGGACCCCTCGCTCGAAATCCGCTTTTGCGCCTCCTGCGGGTGTGTGATTTGCTGGCGGGGTCTGCGCCTTGGACCTGATGGACGACGACGTATGGCCGTTAATGTGCGGCTTGCGCCGCCCGAAGCAGTCGCCGACCTGCTGATCGATCACTTCGATGGCCTGGACCGTTTCGACGACCTGCCAGGCGATGGGCGCTGCGTGCGCGACATGTGGTTTTAGCCTCAACGGGTTGACGCTCCCACAAGGGCAATGCTTGCCGCGAGACCAGGGTCGCTGCAAGAGAGTGGCCCCGCCCCACCTGGATCCCGTCCCCTCATGCCCTCCTTCTCCCCCACCTGGTCGCGGCGGTTCCTGCGCCTGGCTCTGGAAGTGGCTTCCTGGTCCAAGGATCCCAAGGGTGGGGTCGGGGCGGTGTTGGTGGATGGGCGTAAGCGGGTGGTGGGATTGGGGTTCAACGGGTTTCCCGACCGCATCCCCGATGACGCGGCCCTGCTGGCCGATCCCGACGCCAAGCTGCCACGGATGATCCATGCCGAGGTCAATGCGGTGCTCAATGCCACCCGCTCGGTGCAGGGGGCTGCCCTGTTCACGACGCTCACGCCCTGCGCGGAGTGCGCCAAGCTGATCATCCAGGCCGGGGTGGCGGAGGTCTATCGCCTGCCCCACCCGACCCACCGCCACCAGCGCTGGGGCCCGAGCTTCGACCTGGCCGCCACCATCCTGGGCGAGGCCGGAGTGCCGATCACCACCATCGATCTGACGGATGAGGGGTAGGCGGGGCAGGGCTCCGTCTTCCTTCTCCCCTTGCGCTAGGGGGGAAGGTGACGTGGCGATGCTGGCTGATCTGGATTCCGGCGCTCGCGGGAATGAGCGGCCAGTGGACGAGACGCCCTACAAGGGTCCTATTCCTGCAATAGGTGTCTGCCCGTTCGCGCGGCGGGCGTTTCAAATTTCGTGATCTGCAGCTATCGGTTAGCGATGATGTCCATGCGTCTCCTGGCCACAGCCCTCGTTTCCGTCGCGGCCCTTGTGGGCAGCTCGGCGCTGGCCGGTCCCGCGCCACCCGCCCAGAAGATCGAACTGACCAAGATGACCGGCCGCTGGTACGAGGTGGCCCGCCTGCCCAACAAGACCCAGAAGGACTGCCAGGGCGGCACCTCCGACTGGGTCCGCACCGGTGACACCTATGTCGTGGTCCAGGCCTGCCACAAGGGCAGCCTGGCGGCGCCGGCGACGGAGTGGAAGGCCAAGGCCAAGGTCATCGATCCCAAGACCAACGCCCGCATCAAGATGAGCTTCTTCGGCGGCATGCTGAGCCAGGAATACTGGGTGCTGGACCACCGGTCCGACTGGTTGATCCTGGGCACGCCCAACGGCAACTATATGTGGCTGATGTCCCAGCGTCCGACCCTGAGCACCAGCGCCAAGGTCCAGGCCGTGGCCCGGGTCAAACAACTGGGCTACGATATCAGCCACATATAGTTGCCGTTGGGCGTGCCTAGGATCAGCCAGTCGGACCGATGGTCAAGCACCCAGTATTCCTGGCTCAACATACCGCCGAAGAAG
>JANPAO010000090.1:0-2507 GCA_031429955.1 Phenylobacterium sp.
CTGCCACTGCTCGCTGTGCCGCAAGGCCAGTGGATCGGTCGGCAACGCGATCCTGATCGTGCCGAAGGCGCAGTTCCGTTGGCTGCTGGGGGCCGATCACGGGCAAACCTATGCGCTGCGGGAAACCTATACCATCACCCGCTGCAAGACCTGCGGCACGCCCCTGCCGGCCGAGGTTGATGCGGCCAACATCTATGTCACCGCCGGAACCCTGGACACCCCGCTGGGGGCGGGTGTGCGGACCCATCTGTTCTGTGCCTCACGGGCCGACTGGGACCGAGACGAGCCGGGGGTGCGGCACTTCGACGCGCGGTCGGTTTAGGGCGGTCGGTGGCGGTACCTTTCATCAGGGCGAAGAAGGCGGTATGCAGTGGTCATACCCCCGAAAGAGACCCTGACCATGTCGGTCGCCGCCAAACGCACCTTTAGCCTGCCGACGGAGCAGGCCCTGTACATCGACTCCCTGGTGAAATCTGGCAGCTACGGCTCGGCGAGCGAGGTGGTGCGTGCGGGACTGCGCGCCCTTCAGGAGCGCGATGCGGCGGCAGAGCGATGGCTTCGAGACGACGTCGGCCACGTCTATGATGCGATGGTCGCGGCCCCGTCGCGCGGCATTCCCGCCGCTGAGGTCTTTGCCGAGATCAGGGCCCGCCACGCCGACAAGACATCCGAGCGTGAGCGCTAGAGTCGTCTTTTCGCCCGAGGCGCGGGGCGACCTATTGGGCATCTATGACTACATCTTCGAACAGGCCAGCCCGCAAAGGGCGATGGCCTATGTTGAGCGCATTGAAACCTATTGCCTGGGCTTTGCTGATTTTCCAGAACGCGGCACCCTTCGCGATGACATTCGTCCTGGCCTGCGGGTCATCGGGCTTGAGGGCCGCGTCACCATCGCCTTCCACCTGAAGGACGGTCAAGTGACCATTGACCGGGTACTCTATGCCGGTCGCGATCTGGGCGCGGTGTTCTGATCACTGCACGGTAAGGGTCCCCCGTCAGCGATGGCCTTAAACCCCTACCCTGCCCTGGGCAGGATCAGGGCCACCCTCAGGCCAGGGCCGATCTCGCCCACCTGGCCTGGGCCTTCGGAGAGTTCCAGGCGGCCACCGTGGGCCTCGGCGACGGCGCCCACCAGGGAGAGGCCGAGACCTGCGCCGGGCTCATTGCGGCTGTTTTCCAGCCGCACGAAGCGCTCGATCACCCGGGGGCGGTCGTCTTCGGGCACGCCGGGGCCGGTGTCGGTGATGGAGAACTCCACCTCGCCCGAGGATCTGCGGCGAACCCGCAGCATGATGGCCCCGCCGGCGGGTGTGTACTTGACCGCATTGTCCAGCAGATTGGCCAGGGCCTGGGCCAGGAACTCCTGGTTGCCACGGGCCTGGAGCCCGGCGGTCATCTCGGCCTGGAAGTCCAGGCCCTTGTCCTCGCACAGGGGTTCATAGAGTTCGGCAATGTCGGCGGCCAGTTGGGCGGGATCAAACAGCACCTGGTCCGGTGCCAGGCCTGCGGCCTGCAGCCGGGCGATGGCCAGGACCGCGCCGAAGGTCTTGAGCACGCCTTCGGTATCCTCCAGGGCCTGACCCAGGGCCTGTTGCGGATCGCCCTTGCCAGCCTCGACGTCCAGATAGGCCACCTCCAGCCGCGCCCGCAGGCGGGTCAGGGGTGAGCGCAGGTCGTGGGCTATGGCGTCGCCGGCATGGCGGTGGCCGGCCATGGACCGTTCCAGCCGGTCCAGCATCTCATTGAGGCCCGAGGCCAGTTCGTCGAACTCGTCACGGGTGCCCCGCACCGGGGCGCGGGCGGCCAGGTCGCCGTTGCGCACCGCGCTCACCACATCGGTGAGGCTGGCCATGCTGCGACTGACATTGCGGCTCACCAGGGCCCCCACCAGCAGGCCCAGAACCACCACCAGGGCACCAGCCCCGCGCAGGGCATTGATGATCTTGCCGACATAGGCCTCGTCCTGGCTGACATCGGCGCCGACGAACAGGATCTCGCCGCCCTTCAGCCGCTCCTGAAAGCCTCGGGCGGGGTGCTTGAAGGGCCGGCCCTGCGCATCAATGTCGGTGACCGAGAAGCTGGCCCGGGCCGGGAGGACCTCCAGATCCTCCAGGGGGGACTCGGCGATAGAGCCGGAGATCCGCGTGCCATCGCGCTTCATCAGCAGATAGAGGAAGGGCCGCTCGCTGGCCGCGCGCTCGATCAGGGACTGGTTGACGGCATCGACACCTGCCCGGTCATAGACCGCCACCAGGGAGGCCATTTCCCGGGTAATGTCCTGGTCGGTCCGCCGCGTCGCCTCGCCGGCGGTGGCGACATAGATATAGGCCAGGAAGGCGCTGGCAGCGGCCCCAAACAGGGCCAGGATCAGCAGGGTCAGCCGGAAGGGTGTGGTTCGGAATATCCGAGGCAGGCGGGATTGGCTGGCCATCAGAGGTCTCGCCCGACGGCATGCACAGTAAAAACGCTGTCATCCCGGTTTCCGCGACGCGGAAGACCGGGACCCA
>JANPAO010000091.1:0-8137 GCA_031429955.1 Phenylobacterium sp.
CCGGGCCTACATAGGCAACCGACCCTGGTGGGCGGTGTCCATTGCCGTGGTGGAGGCGGGCCAACCCATTGCCGGGGTGGTCTTTGCCCCCGACCTTGGCGAGACCTACACCGCCCTGGCCGGTGAGGGGGCACGGATGAATGATGCCGGAATTGGTCCCAGCGACTGCGATCAGGTGGAAGGCTGCGCCATGGTGGGCGACCAGCGGATGTTCGATCATCCTGCCTGGCCCAGGCCCTGGCCGGCCATGCGAGTTGAGTCCCGCAACTCCACCGCCTATCGCATGTGTCTGGTGGCAGCCGGTGCCTTTGACGCCGCCATCGCCCTGGTGCGCAAGAGTGACTGGGACTTGGCCGCTGCCGACCTGATCGCCCGGGAGGCCGGTGCCTATAGCGGTGATCACCTGGGCCGGCCCTTTAGCTACAACCAGGCCGACCCTGCCCAACACAGCCTGGTCTGCGCGGCCCCGCGCCTGGCACCCTTGATCCTGGATCGGGTCGGGCATATCGCCTTGAGACGCTGATTCATTTCGGAAACCTCAGACCATGCCCGACAAGCAACTGCTGCACCTCGTCATTGGCGGGGAATTGGTGGACCTCAACCAGAACAGATTCCGTGACCTCACTAAGATCGACCTGGTGGGGGCCTATGCCAGCCACGCGGAGGCTGTGCTGGCCTGGCGGGCCAAGGCCCAGTCCACGGTGGACAATGCCCTGATGCGCTACTTCATCATCCATGCCCACAAACTGCTCAATCCCGACGAGGATGAGGATCACGAACACTGATCCCAGACGGCCCGCTCTCCTGTCTGGTGTGGCGCCTAGCCCTGCGCGACGCTCTGGCCTAGTCTGGACTTGGTGTATCAAGGGCCACGAACATGAGCGGCGACAGACCCGAGCCGGCCCCCGGCCCGGCCGATCACGAACTTCGTCAGATCTCGGAGTCTGACTACATAAATCCGACTCCCGAACGGCAGGCTGAGCTCAGCGCCGAGATCGATCGTTACTACAATACGCCGCTGGATATGTTCCCGTTCTCGGAACATGCCCGCAAGCCAGACCGGTTCCACGTCTTCTACGAAGACAGCATCGATGAGCGGTTCCCCGGCGACCGTGACATTCGCAAGCTCATCAGCGGCTATGGCCGCGCCTTCTTCGGCTCCTTGGTGGGCTATGTGGTGGGTAAGCGCCTGTTGTTTGCCCTGGCCTTGACCGGCCTGTGGCTGGCCCTGGTGGAGGGCCCGGTGGTGGCTGCCGGCCTAGGACTGTCGGGCGTGATGCAGATGGCTGTCATCCCCCTGGGCATGTTGTTGGTGCTGCCGATCTATGCTGGGATCAATGCCCTGGTGTTCCAGCAGTACAGGACCAGCCTGGAGAATCGCAGCTACGAACTCTCACGCCTAATCGTCCAGCGGACCCGTGAGCTACAAAACCTCTATACCAACCTGCGCGCCCTGCCCGATCAGGAAGAGACCCGTCACGCCAATGCCGGCAAGGCCTGGGGGGCTCGCTCGGCCTATCTGGTGCGGCTGATGATGTGGGTGGCCCAGCGCATGGAGTTCCTGGAGAAGTTCATCCAGGTGGAAATGTGGCGAGTGCGCCGCGAGCGCTACTGGATCAACTGGGCCGGTGGCTTCCTGGTGGTGATCATCTTCGCCGTCTGGCTGGCCCTGCTGATCCTGGTGCCTGGTCCTGCGGCAGGTGGTGCCCCTTGGGCTCATCGTCTGTTCCAGGGACTGGCCGGGATCCTGGGCCTGGGCCTGGCCTGGGCGACCTACCACTTCTGGAAAACCCCCTTGAACCTGGCCCGTGACAAGCTGGGGTCAGAGGCCTGGATTCGCTACGCCACCCTGGATCTGGACAATACCATCGGTGACCAGATCAGCCGCGATAAGGAGCGGCTGGTGGAGTACCTGAACCTCAACAAGGGCCGCTAACCGGCCGCCTCAGTGGGCGGGGTCGCCAGGTTGCGGAAAAGGCTTGGGCTTGGTCTGAGGCGGTCGAATGCGCAGGCCCGGCAGCTTGGGCGGGTTGGCCGGCGTCAGGACCGGCGAACTGTTGGGCGTATGCGTGGTCAAGACACCGGTGAGCGGACCACTGCCTGAGCTCGGCGGTGCCGGGCAGGCGGGCCTTTCTGGCTTGAGGTTGGCGTCGGACCCATCGGGACAATAGCACTGGCAGCCATGGATACTGCAGACCAGGTTCGAGCCTGCCGGGCAACTGTTGGGCGGCACATCGGCCCGGGCACTGGAAAGACTCAGGAAGGGGGCGGTGGCCATCGCCAGCAGCGCCAGGCCATGTCGGATCATCATTCACCATCGTTCCCTGTTCACGAAAGGCCACACAGAGCCTGGAGCCATCCAATCACGGCCCTATTCCCGCTTCAAGGGCCCATCAGTGAGTAGCCGACCCCACATCTGGCTGCGGAAATCTGCCTTGATCGCTGCCTCATCATAGGCTGGACTGTCGACCCAGTCCAAAAAACTCTGACCCCTTGGCTCGCCGTCGGCCAGGTACCTTTCAAAGGTATAGTCCAGCA
This sequence comes from Phenylobacterium sp., assembly GCA_031429955.1. Classification (GTDB taxonomy): domain Bacteria; phylum Pseudomonadota; class Alphaproteobacteria; order Caulobacterales; family Caulobacteraceae; genus Phenylobacterium. Next base: position 2,539 of record JANPAO010000091.1, read on the forward strand.
CGCCGGTCTTGCCTTGCTTGACATGCAGATACTTCAGGGAGAGCTGTTCCAGGGCCTCGGAGATCGGCTTGCCCTGGCGAAAGTGCATGTAAAAGACGCTCATGATCCCGGCCCGATCCGCGCCCGACTTGCAGTGCATCAGGGCCGGATACTCCACGCTCTCAAACAAGGCCTTGGCCCCATGCACCCGGGCCCGGCTGGGCACCTCGCGGCTGGTGATGGTGAAGTCCACCAGGGTTAGGCCCAGCCTCTGGCACGCATCCTTCTCCAGGGCGTAGAAGCTGGCATCGAACCCGCCGCGCAGATTAATGATCGTCTTGATCCCCTGGCGCTGCCACTGCGCCAGTTGAAAGGGCCAGGGCTGGTTGGTGCGCAGCAGTTCGTCGCTGACCCAATGGGCATTGGAGAAGCCCAGCCGCAGATAGGCGTGGTCGTTCCACAGATAGTCCAGGGTCGTGGAAAGCCGCCCACCCCGCGTGGAGAGATCAAATTCGGCCAAGGGTCGCTCCAGGCAATTTGCCCCTAACTAGGGGGTGACGCCCAGAAACGAAAGCAAAGGCTGGTCCACAGTTAGGCCATCAGGGTCAGGGTATTGCCGGCTGGGTCTTTGAAGTGGGCCAGGGTTCCGCCCCAGAACATCTTTTCGGGCGGTCCCTCGAACGGGACGCCCTTGGCCGACAGGGCCGCGTAGCTGGCCTGAATGTCCTCCACCAGGATCGAGGCACCGACAAAACGCCCCACCAGAGACGGGACCTCTGCGCCATCCTCCAGTTCCACGATCAGATCGACCCCGAGGTCGTAACCCACGGCAACCTCCATCGACCACTTGGTCGCAAGACCAAGAGTCTCACCATAGAAGTGCTTGGCTACGGCCATATCGTCCACCCAAACCCTCACGCCATAGATCTTCATCTCATTCCTCGCGGCTCCTGACGGTCGTTAATCTTAACCTATCGGGCCAAGCTTGACTTCCCGCGCCTGACAGCCGACGCCAGGAACGATGACCGCGTCCAACATCGAGCCAGAGCTGTCGGCCCGCGCCCTGATCGCCCGTGTCGCCAGGGTCTATATGCGACCCCGGTGGCGGGCCTGGTCAGCGGCCATGGTGGCGGCCGTTCTCGTGGCCGCCTTTTCGGCCAAGCTGGTGCAGATTTTCGAGCCGGCCATCAATGATCTGCTGGTGACCCACAAGCCCGGGGCCCTGCTGATGGTGCCCCTCACCATCGGGGCCATGGCCATTGGTCGGGCCCTGGCCCAGGTGATCCAAGCCTCCCTGGTCAACCAGATCGGCAATGCGGTGGTGGGCGATGTTCAGGTGCAGTTGTTTGGCAAGCTGGTCCGCGCCGACCTGGCGCACCTGCGGACACAGCATTCGGGGGCCTATGTGTCCTCGGTGCTCTACGATGCCAGCCTGATCCGCGAGGCCGCGACCTCCGGGGTCATCAACTATACCCAACACGCTCTGACGGTGATCGGGGCGGTGAGTGTGATGGTGTCCAACGACCTGCTGCTCTCCCTTACCCTGGTGGCAGCAGCCCCGATCACCGGCTTCATCATGCAGCGGTTCTCCAAGCGAACCTCCAAGGCCGCCAAGGGCGCCATGGCCGAGACCTCAGCCCTCTCGACGGCCATCATGGAAAGCCTGGACGGGGTGCGGGTCGTGAAGATCGAAAACCGTGAATCCTATGAAGAGGCCCGGGTCGCCGAGGTGGTGCAGCGCCGCCAGAAGCACCTGGTCAAGGGTGCCAATGCGCGAGCCCGCGCCGCGCCGGCCACCGAACTGGTGATGACCCTGATTACGGCTGCGGTGATCGCCTATGCGGGTTGGCGCTCTCAGACCGGCGAGATGAATGTCGGGGCCTTCATGGCCTTCATCCTGGCCCTGGGCCTGGCCTCCCAATCCCTGCGACAGCTTTCAAACCTCCAGACCGTCATGGCCGAGGGGATGAGTGCGGCGCGACGGCTGTTTGCGGCCCTGGATGTTGAGCCCGAGGTGCGCGAGCGGGCCGGGGCCTCGCCCCTCGCACGGGGCGATACCACCATTCGGTTCGAGACCGTGGGCTTTGCCTATGCCGAGGGTCCGCCGACCCTGCAGGAGGTGACCCTGGAGGTTCATCGTGGCGAGACGGTCGCCCTGGTTGGTCCCTCCGGAGGCGGCAAGACCACGATCCTGAACCTTATTCCCCGCTTCTACGACGCCACCAGCGGACGGGTGACCATCGATGGGGTCGACATCCGGGAGGTGACCCTGGCCTCCCTGCGGAGCCAGATTGCCCTGGTCACCCAGGAGCCCTTCCTGTTTGACGACACTATCCGGGCCAACATCGCCTATGCCCGGCCCGAGGCCACCGAGGCCGAGATCGAGGAGGCCGCCCGCCGGGCAGCCGCCCATGACTTTATTCTCGAGCAGCCGCAGGGCTATGACACCATCGTCGGCGAGGCGGCCGGCCGACTGTCCGGCGGCCAGCGTCAGCGCATCGCCATCGCCAGGGCCTTCCTCAAGGATGCGCCGATCCTGCTGCTCGACGAGGCGACCAGCGCGCTGGACACCGAGAGCGAGTCCCAGGTCCAGGCGGCGCTGGACCGGCTGATGGCCGGCCGGACGACCATCGTCATCGCCCACCGCCTGTCGACCGTGAAACACGCCGACCGCATCTACGTCATCGAGCGCGGCCAGGTCGCGGAGACCGGCACGCACGCGAGCCTGGTCCGCAAACGCGGCCTCTATGCGCGTCTCGCCAAGGCCCAGGATCTCGACATCGCGCCAGAGGAGGCGGGGGCGTGAAAGCCTTCTTCCGGTCCGCCGGCGTCCAGAACGCCATCGCCGTGGTGTTCTCGGCCTGGCTGAAGGTCTGCTACGCCACCATGCGGTGGACCCGCGAGGGCGAGGAGAATGTCCGCGCGGTCTGGGCCGGCGAAGGCGGCGCCATCCTGTGCTTCTGGCACGCGGCCGTGCCTATCGGGCCCTATTGCTGGCCGCAGGGACCTGACCGACAGGACATGCGGGTGCTGGTCTCCAAGTCGGCCGACGGGGAAATCATCGCCCTGACCATCCAGAAGATCGGCTTCCCGTCGATCCGTGGCTCGTCGAAGAAGGCCACCGCCACGGACAAGAACAAGCACGGCGAACAGGCCTTTCGCGACATGATCCGGTGGGTCAAGTCGGGCGGCGGCGTGGCCATCACGCCGGACGGTCCGCGCGGTCCGGCCGAGGTGATGCAGCCCGGCGCCCCGACCCTGGCCCGGTTGACGGGCGCCCCGGTGATCTTCTGCGGTTTCGCGGCCAGGCCCTGTATCCGGGCCAGCGGATGGGACCGGACCATCATTCCGCTGCCGTTCTCGCGCGGGGTCATGGTCTGGGACGGCCCCCATCATGTCAGCCGCGAGGACGATCTGGACGTGGTGTCGCGTGACTGGGCGGTCCGGCTGTCGGCCATCACCCGGCGGGCGGAAGCGATTCTGGACGTCGCGGGCCCGGAGTGAGAGTCTGACCGCCATGCCGCACGACGATCACGGCCATCACCACGACCATGACGGACATGACCACGGTCATGGCCACGGCCATCACCATGCTCCGGCGGATTTCGGCCGCGCCTTCGCCATCGGCGCCGGGCTGAACATCGCCTTTGTCGCGGTCGAGGCGATAGCCGGGCTGATGACCGGCTCGCTGGCGCTGCTGGCCGACGCCGGCCACAATCTTTCGGACGTGCTGGGTCTGCTGATGGCCTGGGGCGCCGTGGCCCTGGCCAAACAGCTGCCGACCGCCCGCCGCACCTATGGCCTGCGCAAGGGCACTATCCTGGCCTCGCTGGCCAATGCCGGCCTGCTGCTGGTGGCGGTCGGGGCGATTGTCTGGGAGGCGGTCCGCCGTTTCGGCGCGCCCGAGCCGGTGGCGCCGGGGCCGGTCATCATCGTCGCCGCCATCGGGGTGGTCATCAACACCGCCACAGCCCTGATGTTCATGCGCGGCCATAACGATCTGAACGTCCGCGGCGCCTTCCTGCACATGGCCGCCGACGCGGCGGTGTCGCTGGGCGTGGTGTTCGCCGCCATCGTCATCTGGATGGTCCCCGGCTGGACGTGGATCGATCCCGCCATGAGCCTCGTCATCGCGGCGGTGATCGTCGCCGGGACCTGGGGCCTACTGCGCGACTCGCTGGATATGGCGCTGGACGCCGCCCCTCGCGGGATCGACCCTGAGGCCGTCCGCGCCTGGCTGGCCGGGCGGCCGGGGGTGACCGAGGTTCACGACCTGCACATCTGGGCCATGAGCACCACCGAGACGGCCCTGACCGCGCACGTCACCCGGCCGGACAACAGCGACGCCGACACCTTCCTGCACGACACCGCCCAGGCGCTGTCGGAACGGTTCCGCATCGGCCACCCGACGCTGCAGATCGAGACCGGCGCCGGCGGCCACGCCTGCCAGCTCGCGCCCGCCGACGTGGTCTGACCGCCCGTGGGCTTTCCCCTGTCCCTGACCCTGTATCGCGCGGCCACCGGCCTCCTGTCGCCGTTCATTCCGGGCGTGCTTCGGGGCCGAGCGCGAAAAGGCAAGGAAGACCCCGCGCGGCTGGGCGAGCGGCTCGGCCGACCCTCGGCGGCGAGACCGGCCGGGCCGCTGGTCTGGCTGCACGGCGCCAGTGTCGGCGAGACCGTCTCCCTGTTGCCCGTGGTCGAGCGACTGCGTCGGGAGCGTCCCGACCTCACGGTGCTGGTCACCTCCGGCACCACCACCTCGGCAGAGCTGCTGGCCAGACGCCTGCCGGCGGGCGCATTGCACCAGTACATCCCCGTCGACACGCCGGGCGCGTCCGCCCGCTTTCTCGATCACTGGCGGCCGGATCTGGCCGTGTTCGTCGAGAGCGAGCTGTGGCCCAACCTGCTGCTGGGCGCCAAGGCGCGACGCGCGAAGCTGGCGCTGGTCTCGGCCAGAATCACCGAGGAGAGCGCGAGGGGTTGGGCCCGGTTTCCAACGCTGGCGAAGTCCCTGCTCGGCGCCTTTGATCTGATCCTGCCGCAGGACGTGCGCACCGGCGTGCGTCTCAAGGCTCTCGGCGCCCTCGTCGACGGCTACGCCAACCTCAAGCTGGTCGGCGAACCGCTGCCGGCCGATGAAGCCGAACTGGCCCGCCTGAAACAGGCCGCCGGCGACCGGCTGATCGTCACCGCCGCCAGCACCCATCCCGGCGAGGAGCCGCTGATCGCCTCGGCGGTGGAGAAGACCGGACGCTCCCCGCTGCTGGTCATCGTGCCCCGGCATCCGGCGCGGGGACCGCGTCTGGCGACCGAGCTGCGCGCCCACAACCGCACCATCGCCCTGCGCTCGGCCGGCGAGCCGCTGACGGCCGAGACGGATGTCTATGTCGCCGACACCCTAGGCGAGCTGGGCCTGTTCTTCCGCCTCGGCGATTTGGCTGTGATGGGCGGCAGCTTTGTCCCCGACATCGGCGGCCATAATCCGCTCGAGGCGGCGCGGGTGGATCGGCCGATCGTCCACGGCGACCACTATTCCAACTGGATCGATATCTACGGCGCCCTTGGCGCCGGCGGCGTGCGCTGCGAGGACGAGGAACAGCTGGTCGAGGCCCTGACCCGG
>JANPAO010000092.1:0-2047 GCA_031429955.1 Phenylobacterium sp.
CAACGAGAACTACGTCCTCAATGGCGAGAAGTGGTTCTCATCGGCCGCCAGCGCCGCCGACCTGGCCGTCGTCATGGCCCGGACCGACCCCGATGCCCCGCGCCACCAGCAGTTCTCCACCTTCATCGTCGAGCTGCCCAACCCTGGCTACCGCATCAAGCGCGACATCAAGACCATGGCCCTGGAGGGTCCCCTCAGCCACATCATGGGTGGGGGGCACTCCGAGATTGAGATCAAGGACCTGGTGATTCCGGCGGAAAACCTGCTGGGCGGCGAAGGTCAGGGCTTCAACATGGGTCAGCACCGCCTGGCCTATGGCCGCCTGCGGCACGGCATGCACAATGTCGCCATGGCCCAGCGGGCCCTGGACTTGGCCGTCGGCCACATCACCCAGCGCACCACCTTCGGCGAGCCCCTGCACAAGCGCCAGGGCGTCCAGTGGATGATCGCCGACTGCGCCAGCGAACTCTACACCGCCCGGCTGATGCTACTGCACATCGCCTACAAGGCCGAGAAGGGCCTGGACCTGCGGCAGGAAAACTCCATCGCCAAGGTCTTCCTGGCCCACATGGTCCACAAGGTGGTGGACACTGCCATCCAGCTTCACGGGGCGCTAGGCTACAGCCAGGATACGCCGCTGGCCAGTTGGTACACCCACATCCGCTCCCAGCGGCTGGTGGATGGCCCCGACGAGGTGCACCGCTGGACCGTGGGCCGCAATGTGATCAAGGCCTACCAGCAACACGGCACCACCGCCTCGATGGTGGGCGGCGACCTGCTCTGAGAAGGGCGGCCGCCCTTTACGGGGCGGCCGGCCGTATCGGCGACCTCCAAGCCTCAGGCCAGTTGCTGGACCTGGCCCATGAAGTCGCGCTTGCCGATCTCGACCCCGTCGTGGCGCAGGATGGCAAAAGCGATGGCCGCGTGGAAATAGTAGTTGGGCAAGGCAAAGCTCAGCAGATAGCCCTGGCCGGAGAAGCGCATGTCTCCACGCGGCGTCGGGAACAGGATCTCCCGGCTCTCCGCGCCCTCAAGGTCGGCCGGCGTTACCCTCTCCAGATCCGCCAGCGCCGCGCCGACCCCGGCCTGCAGGGCCTCAAAGGTGGTCATGCCACCCGGTCGCTCAGGCTTCTCCCCCATCAATCGCCGCACGGCGCAGCACGAGTGATTGATCACCGAGGTGACCTGGAAGGTGAAAGTCAGCATGTCAGGATAAAGGCGGTCATTGAGCAGGACCGCCGGATCAATCTTGCGGGCCTCGCAATGGGCAACCGCCTTATCAAGGGTCCCGGATAGCGCGGTAAGACCCTGACGGAACACCGGCACTGAGGCGTCAAAAAGCGTCAGCGCCATGGTCGGCTCCGTCCATAGAAATCAGAGATGGGGCAAAGAGGCGAGGCGCGCCGGGAACCGGGGCCTCGCCATCTAAGACTAGAGGATTTGCAGCTGAGCCGCAGAATCCTTGCCGCTCTTGCGGTCACGCTCGACTTCGAAGCTGACCTTGTCACCTTCGTTGAGGCCGCCGAGGCCCGCACGTTCAACCGCCGAGATGTGGACGAAAACGTCGCCGCCGCCACCCTCGGGAGCGATAAAGCCATAACCCTTGGTTCCGTTGAACCACTTCACAGTACCAGTCGCCATTGTCGTCCCTATCTTAGTGAGTGAATTCGCAGTGGCAGAGGACGAGCGCCGACGCAAGCGTGTAAAAATTTCGCAAGGCGACGGAAGGCCGTCCAAGATCCCCGCCGGCACTCCGGCACCGAGCCTTCTGCGGTGAATAGGCTCGATATTCACCGCAAAAAACGCGGCGAATAGCATTGCCTGTGAGATCAATGCGCCGCATAATCACCGCACTGGGAGCGGTGATTATGGCAACCTATATCCATGAGCAAGACGGCTGGCCAAATCTGACGTGGGACATCCTGCCGCTGCAGGGCCAGCTCGCCGCCGTGCGGCTGCGGCAGGGCAGGTTAATCGGCCGCATGGAAGCCCTTGGCTTCAAGCGCCGCGCTGAAGCAGTTCTCGAGACCCTTGCTGAGGACGTTCT
>JANPAO010000093.1:0-2864 GCA_031429955.1 Phenylobacterium sp.
GAGAGCCGCCCCAAGGTTTTGCGGAATGTCCGGTTGAAAAAGCGTCAGCAGCATTCTAAGCGATCCAGCCACGGGGTTAGCTGGGCTTCGATGCGAATCACGGAAGGGCGGTCGCCATGGGCGAGCGTCATCACTTCCTGAGATCACATCGAAGCCCAGCTAACCCCGTGGCTGGATCGCTTAGAATGCTGCTGACGCTTTTTCAACCGGACATTCCGCAAAACCTTGGGGCGGCTCTCCGACTTGGGGCTTGTTTGGGGGTCGGGGTTCATGTGATCGAGCCCTGTGGCTTCCCGCTTTCAGACCGTGCGATCCGCCGCGCAGCCCTCGACTATGGGGAGCCAGGCGAGGTGGTCCGACATGCCAACTGGGCCGATTTTGCGCAAAACACCTACGGGAGGGTGGTTCTGTTTACCACCAAGGGCGCGCTGCCCCTGCACGACTTCGACTTCCGGCCTGACGACATTCTGCTGTTTGGCCGCGAAAGCGCCGGGGTTCCCGACGAGATTCACCAAAGCGCGCAGGCCAGGGTTTTTATTCCACTCAAGCCCGGCATGCGCTCGCTGAATGTCACGGTCTCGGCCGCGATCGGACTTTCAGAGGCGTTGCGCCAAACCGGTCAATTTCCTAATCCAGCCCCATGACCAACCTGACCCCCGAGATCGAAGACCGCCGCGCCAGGACCCAGGCCTGGTTTGAGGCCCTGCAGCTAAAAATCTTCGCCGAGCTGGAGCAATTGGAAGCCGAGGCCCCCCAAGACCTCTATCTGGAACCCCCCAGCCGGTTCGAGGCACGGCCCTGGTCGCGGGAGACGGGAGTCGGTGGCGGGATCGGTGGCCACTTCAAGGGCCGGCTATTCGAGAAGGCCGGGGTCCACACCTCGGCGGCGACGAGCCGGTTCTCGCCGGAGATGGCCGCCCAGATGCCCGGCGCCGACAAGGACCCCTCCTATGTCTCGGCCAGCATCAGCCTGATTGTGCACCCGCGCTCCCCGCGCGTCCCCACCGTGCATATGAACACACGGTTCCTATCGACCGCCGAGAGCTGGTTCGGCGGCGGGGCCGACCTGACGCCAATGGTGGACGCGCAGCGCAGCCCAGGTGCCCCGGATGCCGCTCTCTTCCACGCCGCCATGAAGGCGGCCTGCGACGCCTTCGATCCGGAGTGGCACGCCAAGTACAAGGCCTGGTGCGACGAGTACTTCTACCTTCCCCACCGCAAAGAGACCCGCGGGGTCGGGGGCATCTTCTACGACCGGCACAATTCCGGGGACTTCGAGCGGGACTTCGCCTTCACCCGCGCCGTGGGCGAGGCCTTTCTGGACGTCTACCCCAAGATCGTGCGCCAGCGGATGCACGAGCCCTGGACCGAGCAGGACCGGATGGAGCAGTTGGTCCGTCGTGGTCGCTACGTCGAGTTCAACCTGCTCTATGATCGCGGGACCATGTTCGGCTTGAAGGCTGGCGGCAACATCGAGACCATCCTGTCGTCCATGCCGCCGATGGTGGCCTGGCTTTAGCCCTCAGGCCTTCTGACCAGCCTTCGCCAGGAATGCCTCGATCCAACCGCCGACGCGGGCGCGGTCATTGGGACCAGCCAGGGAGGCGATCGCCTGATCGGCCTGCGTATCGGTGTACCGGCTGCCCCTGCGGCTCTCGATCAGGGCCTGGGCGTAGGCGGGCGCAAACTCCGGGTGCAGTTGCAGGGAGATGGCTGGCTGATCGCGATAGGTCAGCATGCCGAAGGGGGTGAAGTCGCTTCGCGCCACCACCTCGGCGGTGGGCGGCGGCACGATCACCTGATCCTGGTGGGAGGCCGCCACCGCGAACTCAGGGTCGTCCATCCACTCGGGCACCTGGACAGACTGGTAACGATGCAGACCGACACCCCAACCCTTGGGAGACTTGGTCACCTTACCGCCGAAGGTCTGGGCCATGATCTGATGGCCGAAACAGATCCCCACCATGGGGGTTCCCTTGGCACCAAGCAGGAAGTCTGACAGGGCGGCGATCCAGGGTAGCGGCTCATAGACGCCGGCCGAGGAGCCGGTGATGACATAGGCTTCGCAGGCCGACACCTGGTCGGGCAGGTCGCGGGCCTGGACATCAAAGGCTCGGTAGTCGTGGGCCTCTGGCCCCAGCAGGGCCCGAAACATGGCGGGGTAGTCGCCGAAGTGGTCAAGGCCCGGTGGCGGTGCGCCGGTCTGGAGGATGCCCAGCCTCAATAGGCCATCCCCTGGGCCACGGCCTTGATCTTCTCGATGGCCGAGAACTTGTCGTCGATGAAGTCTTGGTCGATCCACCAGTACTCCACATCCCGCAGGACCCGCCCCACCATGGGCCCCCGCGGCACACCGGCCTGGATGACGTCATCGCCCGTCAGGGGGAAGGTGGGCGGTGACCAGCCCTCAGCCAGGGCCAGCAGGCCCCGCCACTGGTGGGTGGCCGAGGTCCGACCGGCCTTGGCCCAGGACAGCTTCACACGGTCTGAGAAGGCGCTGAGACCGATAGCATAGACCCCGCGGCGGGTTTCCCGGGGGCTCATCCAACTGGTGATGCGCGGGGTCTGGCCCATCGCCTCCACCAGACGGTCGCGGAGCTCGTTGGAAAGGCGAAGTCGCTCGGCGATCTGGGCCGCCGCCACCTGATCCTGGGGGATCAGGGTGGCCAGTCGCAGGATCGGATCGTTCTCGAAAAGCTGTTCGGTCTCAATCTCCACCAACTGATTGAAGGCCGCCAAATCCGTCGCGCTAGGCAAGATGGCACCCAGGACGCCGGCCCCCGACATCAGGGCCAGGGCCGGTCGCGGATCGTCGGCGGCCAAAAGCTTGGTCAGCTCCTTGGCGGTGCGCTCGGCAGGACGGC
>JANPAO010000094.1:0-5557 GCA_031429955.1 Phenylobacterium sp.
CCTGGACCTGGTTCGGCGCGTCGGCCATGAAGGCCCGGGCGTTGGCGACCCGCTGGCGCTCAGCGCCTGTGAGCTTCACCCCCCGCTCCCCCACCTGGGTGTCGTAGCCCTTGGGCTGGCTGGTGATGAAGTCGTGAGCCCGGGCCCGCTTGGCGGCCAAGGCGATTTCCTCAGCGGTCGCGTCAGGGCGGGCATAGCTGATGTTCTCGCCGATGGTGCGGTGGAACAGGGCCGGGTCCTGGGGCACCACCGCAATGGCCCGGCGCAGGGAGCCTTGAGTCACCGAGGCGATGTCCTGGCCGTCGATCAGGATGCGCCCTGACTGCACGTCATAGAGCCGTTGCAGCAGCTTGACGAAGGTGGACTTGCCCGCCCCCGTCGGTCCCACCAGGGCCACCCGCTCGCCAGGGGCCACCACCAGGGTGAAGTCCTGATAGAGCGGCCGCGCGGCGGTCTCGTAGCCGAAGGTCACCCGGTCGAAGACCACCTCCCCCAGATGGTCCCGGAAGGCCTTGGCGTCGGCTCGGTCGGCCAACTGAGGCTCGGTGCGCATATAGGTGGCGACATCGACCATATCGTCCAGCCCCCGCTGCAGCATCTGGGTGATCTCCCCGAAGTTGCGCATATAGCCGGCCATGACGATGAAGGAGGTGATGCCAAAGGCCACGTCGCCGGGCGTCGCATCGCCATGGCTCCAGGCATAGACAAGTTGCCCGGTCAGGCCCGCCTGTAGCACCACCAGGAACAGATTCTGCCCCCAGCCGACGATGTTGAAGCGGTCCCAGGTCTTGTTCTGGGCCTTGCGCCAGGTCGCCACGTGATCGGCGAAGCGGGCTTCCTCGCGGGCTTCGGCACCGAAGCCCTTGACCACCGGGTTGCCGCCGATGGCGTCGGCCAGGTTGGCCCCGATCTGGGAGTCCAGGGCCGTCGAGGCCAGGTTGGCGGGCCGCAGGAAGTGGGTCGAGACCACGACATTGAAGATCGCGAAGGCCACCACCAGCACGCCGACAAACACCCCAGCGGCCGGCCACTTCAGGCCGATGGAGATGGCAAGACCCGACAGGACGATCAGGGTCGGGGCCAGCATCCACAGCATGGCGTCCGAGGCGCTGTCGAAGCCCCACATGGCGCGACTGACCCGGCGCACGGTGGCCCCGGCGAAGTTCGAGGCGTGCCAGTCGGCGGAGAAGGCCTGCACCCTGGCAAAGGCTCCCGTCACCATCCGCGCCATGATCCGCGAATAGTAGCCATTGGACATGCGGAACATGAAGCTGCGCAGACAGTAGAAGGCCAGGTAGAGGGCTGAGAGGCTGGCCCAGGCGACCCAGGCGTTTCCCACCGGCGAGGTCGGCGTCGCCACCGCATCGATCAGGCCCCGAGTCGCCCAGGGAATGGCCAGGTCACAGGCCGTCGAGACCAACATCAAGGCCATCACCAGGGCAAAGCGCCGGGGCTCGGCCATCCAGTGGTGGGCCATGAACCCCAGGACCTGGGTGTTGGTCAGGGTGCGGGGACGCTGGGCGTCCTCATCGTCGAGATGGTCGGTCATTTGAGCCGTCAAACAAGGATGACGGCGAAGGGCGCAGCGCGCACGTCAACGACATCATAGAAAAAGGGAAGCGGCTGGGGATTCCAGCGCGGGTCGGCGGACACGAGGGAGATTTCCTTAGGGCGGGCGCAGAGGGTGCGCGGGCCGAGGATACCTCTCAGGTCAACAGGAAGACCCGGCGGCGCGAGGGAAGGCTGGGGTCATGTGGAAGACATTCATCTTTGCTGACCCTCCTTTCAGGTCGCGTCTTGGAGAAGGGAAGCTAGGCGGCAGCGATTCCCCCGTCAAGCGACCCCGTGACGCCAAATTCAGACTGCGGCGCAAAAGCCACGATAGAGTCCAAGGGGCCTTTTGATCCGAAGGGATTGCTCTAGGTTTGCAGCCCACACATTCGCCTTGCCGCCAGGTTCCTTCTCCCCCTGCGGGAGAAGGTGGCAGCGAAGCTGACGGTTGAGGGGTCGTGCCGCCCTCGACGCGCTTTTGCTGCAAGCCTGGCCGGAAAGTCCTCGGCGACCCCTCATCCGACCCTGCTCCGCAGGGACACCTTCTCCCGCAAGGGGAGAAGGACAAACAGAGCCGAGCCGGCACGATGACCACCTCGACCCTCCTGCCCGATGCCGCGCCCGCCAACTGGGTGGACCGCTATGGGCCTGTCCCCTTGAGGCCCTGGCTGAAGCTGGGACGCTTCGACCGGCCCACCGGCATCTGGCTGCTGATGCTGCCGGGCTGGCAGGGCATCGCCCTGGCAGGCGCGATGGAGCGCCAGTGGCCAGACGCCCTGCTGATGCTGAAGGTTCTGCTGGGCGCAACCCTCATGCGGGCCGCCGGTTGTGCCTATAACGACATCGTCGACCGCGACATCGACGCCAAGGTGGCGCGGACGGCAGCCAGGCCTGTTGCGTCAGGCCAGATCAACCTCAGGCAGGCCTGGGCCTATCTGGTGGTCTGCGCCCTGGTGTCCCTGGGAATCCTGCTGACCCTGGGTCTGGTGGCCATCGGCCTTGGCATAGCCTCCCTGGCGCTCGTGGCGGCCTACCCGTTCATGAAGCGGGTCACCTGGTGGCCCCAGGCCTGGCTGGGCCTGACCTTCAACTGGGGCGTCCTGTTGGGCTATGCCGCCGCCACCGGCCGCGTCGATGCACCTGCCATCCTGCTCTATGCCGCAGGGGTTTTCTGGACCCTTGGCTATGACACCATCTATGCGGTTCAGGACCTGGAGGACGATGCGCTCGCCGGGGTGAAGTCTTCGGCCCTGCGGTTGGGGGCAGCCGCACCCCAGGCGGTGCTGGGCTTCTATGTCGCGGCCTTTGTCCTCGCCCTTGCGGCGGCCTGGCTGGGGGGCCTGGGACCCCTGTTTCTGCCGCCAGCCGCCCTGTTTGGCCTCCACCTCTCGAGGCAGGCCGCCCGGCTGGACGTGGCCGATGGCGCAGGGGCCCTGGCTCTTTTTAAGTCTAACAGCCTGGCCGGCCTCATGCTGGTGATCGCCCTGACGGCCGGCATGTGGGCGGGACCCGCCGCCTCGATCTAGCCCCTTCGCCCTGCCAAGGGCCAGGGTTTCCTCCAGGTGGTTTCGTGCCATAATCGCCCCATGGCTGCTGCAGCGCGCGTCGATCCCAAGGCCCTGTTCACCCCCGAGGAGTGGGCACCCCTTGCCGCGCGCTCGTCCTGGAAGGGCCTGGCCCTGATCGCCCATGCCTGGATCGTGATCCTGGCCGCTGGGGCCATGGCGGTGGTCTGGCCCCTGACCCTGCCGCTCGCCTGGATCATCATCGGCGGCCGCCAGCTCGGTCTGGCGATCCTGATGCACGACGCCGCCCACGGGGCTCTGCACGGCAACATGAAGATCAATGATTTCGTCGGCGAGTATTTCACCGGCGGCGGACTGTTGCGCTATCGCACCTATCACCTGGGCCACCACCGGTTTGCCCAGCAGGCCGAGGACCCCGACATCAGCCTTTCGGCTCCCTTCCCCATCACCCCCCTGTCACTGCGTCGCAAGATCGCCCGCGACCTCAGTGGCCAGACGGCCTTCAAGCTGCGGTTCGGCGACCTGATGGCCCGGCTGAAGGCGCGTAAGTCCGGCCAAGCCCTGCTGCCGATCCTGGCCGAGGAGGTCCGGCGCAAACGTCGTTGGCTGCTGGGGGGCGTGATCATCACCGCGATCGGCGTGCCCTTCGGCGTCTGGTGGGCCTGGCCGGTGCTGTGGGTCCTGCCCCAGTTCACCTGGTTCCAGATGATCACCCGCATGCGCAACATCGCCGAGCATGCCTGCATCGCCCGCGACGAGCCCGACCCCCTGCGCCACGCCCGCACCACCCGGGCCAGCCTGATCGCGAGGATGATGATCGCGCCCTACTATGTGAACTACCACTGCGAGCACCACATGTTCATGCATGTACCCTGCTACAACCTGCCCCGCGCCCACAGGATGCTGGACGCCAAGGGTATCCTGGGTGGCATGCTCTATGAGCCCGGCGGCTATGGGAAGGTCATGGCTATGGCGGCGGGGAAGCCCGCCGGTTAAGCCGGGGGATGATCGACCCCAGTTTCGAAGGCCGCCGCGCCTTCATCCTTGAAAACACCCGCCTACAGGCCCCGCCCCACACGCCAGAGCTTGCCCTACATCTGGCCGATGAGGTCACCCCGATCTGGAAGATGACCGAGGAGGCTCTGGAGGAGATCGGCCTGCCGCCCCCCTTCTGGGCCTTTGCCTGGGCCGGCGGCCAGGCCCTGGCGCGCTATGTCCTGGACAATCCCCAGGTGTTGGCAGGTCGCCGCGTGGTCGACTTTGCCTCAGGCTCTGGCCTGGTGGGCATTGCCGCCATGCGGGCCGGCGCGGCCCACGTCCTGGCCGCCGACATCGACGGCTTCTGCGGTGCGGCCCTGTCCCTGAACGCCGAGGCCAACGGGGTTTGCGTGGACTTTACCGACACCAACCTGCTGACGGCCCCCGCCCCGGCCGCTGACGTGATCCTGGCCGGGGACATCTGCTACGAAAAACCCATGGCCGACGCGGTGATGGCCTGGCTGTCGGAGGCCAGGGCGCGGGGAACCACCGTCCTCATCGGCGATCCGGGCCGGTCCTACTTCCCGCGCGCAGGTCTTACCAAGCTGGCGGAATACCAGGTGGCGACAACCCGCGAGCTGGAGGACCAGGAGGTCAAGAAGACCTGCGTCTGGACTCTGACCGCATGATCACCTATTCAGAACAAATACGGAACCTCGGCTGGAGCCCAGATGCGTGACGACGGCAAGATCGACTATGTGGAACTCCCGGGCGGCGACCTGCCGGCCACCAAGGACTTTTACAACCAGGCCTTCGGTTGGCGCTTCACCGACTATGGGCCCACCTATGCCGCCTTTGACGAAAGCGGCTTGGACGGCGGTTTCCAGGCCGATCCCGCCGAGGCACCTGCTGCGCCCCTAGTGGTGATCTTCGCCAAGGACCTGGAGGCGATGCTGGCCAAGGTTACGGCGGCGGGCGGGTTGATCGTAAAGCCCATCTTCAGCTTCCCAGGCGGGCGGCGCTTCCACTTCCGCGACCCCAGCGGAAATGAACTGGCGGCGTTTTCCGAAGGCTGATCGATACAAAAGCGTCACAACACCGTCGTAGTTCCTGGATCCACAAGAGGCGGGGACGGCGATGAAGAGCTGCGGCGACTGTGGGATGTGCTGCAAGCTGCTGGCCATCGCGCCCCTGGATAAGGCGGCCGGTGATTGGTGCGTCAACTTCAAGCGCGGGGCTGGCTGTTCCATCTATGCCGACCGGCCACCGCCCTGCGTCGGCTTCATGTGCCTGTGGCTGGACTCAGAGAAGTTGGATCAGGCCTGGCGGCCCGACCGCGCCCGTTTCCTGATGTACACCGAGAAGGACGGTCGCCGCCTTAATGTCATCGTCGATCCGGCCAGCCCCATGGCCTGGAAGCGCGAGCCCTACTACGCCCGCATCAAGGCCATGTCGCAGCGGGCCTTCGAGGGCTTTGAGCTGGTGGTCTGCATCGACACCCG
>JANPAO010000095.1:0-3694 GCA_031429955.1 Phenylobacterium sp.
GGGGGGTTTTCTCCGACGGCTTCCACACCACCGGATCGCCGCAGACCAGGGCCAGAGCCGCGTTCCAGCACCAGACCGCCACGGGGAAGTTGAAGGCCGAGATGACGCCGCAGACCCCCAGGGGATGCCAGGTCTCCATCATCCGGTGGCCCGGTCGCTCGGTGGCGATGGTCAGGCCGTGGAGCTGACGCGACAGGCCGACGGCGAAGTCGCAGATGTCGATCATCTCCTGCACCTCCCCCAGCCCCTCGGAGGTGACCTTGCCGGCCTCCAGGGCCACCAGGCGGCCCAGGTGGTCCTTGGCGGCCCGCAGCTCCTGGCCCAGCAACCGCACCAACTCACCGCGCCGGGGAGCCGGGACCTGACGCCAGGCCAGGAACGCGGTGTGAGCCCGCTCAACGGTCGCATCGACCTCGGAAGGCGTGGCGGCCCGCAGGCTGGCGACCACCTGGCCATTGATGGGGGAGCCGACGGGCAGGTCTGGGCCCTCCAGGGCGGTCAGGTCGACATTGAGGGCGGCCAGGGTGGCCAGCAGGTCATCGGCAACGGGGGTCAAGGCAGGGCTCCTCAAGCGGCCGCAGCCCGGTCGCCGGGTTGGCGATAGGCCTTGCCGAAGCGATTGGAAAGCACATCGGCCAGGGCGATCTCCTCCTGCCGGACATAGCCCTGCTGGGCAAGACGGCCAGCCGCCAGCAGGTCCAGGACGGTGCAGATCCCCGCCGCGGTGGTGACCTTGATGGCGCTCCAGAAGCCGGTACCATGGTGCGCCCCCAGCACCTTGCCGGCATAGCTTTCCTGCATCAGTCGCCCGCCCCGCCAGCCCGACGCGGTGACGAAGAAGACCACCACGTCCTGCTCGGTGCCGGGGACCGCGCCCTCCAGCACATCCTTCAGCAGGTTGCGGCGATGGCGCAGGTCCAGGTCGTGCAGCAGGGTCCGCATCAGGGCGCAATGACCGGGATAGCGAATGGATTTGTAGTTCAGATTCCGTGCCTTGCCGGCCAGGACCTCGGCCAGGGACCCCAGGCCGCCGGAGGTGTTGAAGGCCTCATAGGCCACACCGTCGAGGCTGAAGGTCTCCAGGCCCTCCAGCGCCGGGACCTGGCGCAGCTCGCCCTCCACCAGGGCCTCGCAGGGTTCGCAGTACTCGTTGATCACGCCTTCGGTGGACCAGGTGAGGTTATAGCCCAGGGTGTTGGAGGGATAGCGGGGTAGGGCACCGACCCGCAGGCGAAGCTCTTCGACCTGGTCAAAGCCCCGCGCCAGCTCGGCCCCGGCGATGGAGATGAAGCCCGGAGCCAGGCCGCACTGGGGAATGAAGGCCCCCTTGGCCCCCTGGGCCAGGGCCTTGACCTGGCGGGTGGTGGCAACGTCCTCGGTGAGGTCGAGATAGTGGCAGCCGACCCTGGCGGCGGCCTGGGCGACGGCGGCGGTGAGGTGGAAGGGGGCGGCCGACAGCACGGCAAAGGCCCCGGCCAGGATGGCGTCCAGGGCGTCAGGGTCGGTGACCTCGGCGCAACACGTCTGGATCTGTGGATGGACCAAAAGACCTTTCATGGCGGATGGCGCGTGATCAACGACCACAACGCGGTAGTCGCCGCTCTCGGCCAGCATCTGGGCGATGATGGAACCGATCTTTCCGCCGCCGATAACCACGATCCTGCGCATGGTGCCTGCCTCCCCGATGAGGCTTGACGATGGGGCGAAAACTGGGCGAATTGAATGGAAAGAGCGACAGGTATGCCGGGATTTTTGAGGCAATATGCCAAGCTTGCTAGACAATATGAAACTCGACGCCCGGGACCTGGCCCTGGTGAGGTTGCTGGAGTCTGACTCCCGTATGCCCACCTCCACCCTGGCCAAGCGACTTGGTGTGTCGCGCACCACGGTGCAGACGCGCATTGACCGACTTGTGACAGGTGGGGTGATCGCGGGGTTCACCATTCGGCTGGGAGATCCCCTGGAGTCCCGCATTGTCCGGGGCCATGTCCTGGTGACCGCCGCCCCCAAGGCCGCCCGCCAGATCGAGGCCACCCTGCGGGCCATGCCCCAGGTGGAGACCCTGCATTCGGTGTCGGGCCCCTTCGACATGATCGTCCTGGTGGCGGCTGCCTCCATCGAGGAACTGGACGCGGTGCTGGACGAGATCGGCTTGATCGAGGGCGTCGAGCGCACCACCTCCTCCATCATCCTGTCGACGCGGATACGCAGGTGAAGCGCGTTCCGAAAAGTGGGAACCGGTTTTCGGATCAAACGCGCGTCTGTCAGTAGTCCCCGTTGCCTTGCCCTACGTCACCGGTTGTAGGGTCGAGTCACGCCACAACCTCCGGAGACCAGCCCCATGCTTCTGATCAGCGACACCGTCGAAGTCGGCGGCCCCAAGGGCCCGGCCCACGCGCCGAAATACCCCTTAAGCCCGGTGGAACTGTGGAACCCCGAGTCCTTCCTGAAGGGCCCGCCCCTGGGAGAATTTGCCAAGCTGCGGGCGGTGTCGCCCATCGCCTGGAACCCCGAGCCCGAGGACCGGCCGGGCTTCTGGTCGGCCAGCCGCTATGAAGACGTCATGCGGATCAACAGCGACTACGAGACCTTCTCCTCCCAGCGCGGCGGCATCCTCATGAGCCACCAACGCTCGGAGATGCAACTGGCCCGCGCCAGCCTCGACACCATGATCAACATGGACGCTCCCCACCACATGCAGCTCCGCAAGGAGCACATGCCCTATTTCACGCCCACCTATCTGCGCGGCCTCACCGATCGGGTGGAGGGCGAGGTGACCCGGCTGCTGGACGCCATGGCCAAGCAGGGCAAGACTGATCTGGTCCAGAGCCTGTCGGCCCACCTGCCGCTGTTCACCCTGTGCGAGATCCTCGGCGTGCCGGTGGAGGACCGCCCCAAGTTCCTCACCTGGATGCACTATCTGGAACTGGCCAACTCCTTTGCCGCCGAGCGCAGCGGGGCTGGTGGTGGGCTGGAGGCCGCGGCCGCCGAGGTGCCGCCGGAGATGAAGGCCTTCCTCGACGCCTTCACCGCCTCCATCGGCGAGATGTTCGAATACGGCCGCCACATGCTGCACAAGCGCCGCCTGGACCCGCAGAAGGACCTGATGAGCGCCATCGCCCGGGCCCAGGTGGACGGCGACCTCTTGTCAGACGAATACCTGGACGGCTCCTGGCTGCTGATCGTGTTTGCCGGCAATGACACCACCCGCAACACCATCTCCGGCACCATGCAGCTGCTGAGCGACTTCCCCGAGGAGAAGGCCAAGCTGATCGCCCGGCCCGAACTGATCCCCGGCGCGGTGAACGAGTTCATCCGCATGGTCAGCCCGGTGATCTACATGCGCCGCACCGCCACCCGCGACGTTGAGGTGGCCGGCCAGATGATCGCCGAGGGTGAGAAGGTGGTGATGTACTACGGCTCCGCCAACCGCGACGCCTCGGTCTTCCCCGATCCCGACCGGCTGGACGTGACGCGCGCCAATGCCGACAAACACATCGCCTTCGGCTACGGCCCCCACACCTGCATCGGCAAACGCGTCGCCAACCTGCAGCTGGAGGCGGTCTATCGCCAGATGCTGGCAAGGTTCCCGGATATCCATCAGTCAGGGCCGATGGACGTGGCGCCCAACAACTTCGTCTATGCGATCCGCTCGATGCCGGTGGAGTTTACGCCGGAGGGGTGAGAAGCGTCG
>JANPAO010000096.1:0-22098 GCA_031429955.1 Phenylobacterium sp.
TATATCCTGGACGCGCGCCTGCGGGCCGATGGCCTTAACGTGTCGGTGTTCAAGCAGACCCGGGACGCCACCGGCGGCTGGGTGGACGCCCCCTCGGCCGGTCAGACCGAAACTGACATCGAAAACGCCATCCTGACCAAGGCCCGTCAGCTTAAGCTCTCCAATATTCGGGGATAACCTCCCCGGCGCGTTCGGGGTTCCATCAGTACCGGGCGCGCCGAACCTCCAGGCCGGCGCGCTCTTCCCGTGTCCGGTCGCTTCCCTTCCTCAGTGAAAGCGCGCTAAGCCCCCGCCATGGCCCGGTACAATCCCAAAGACGTCGAACCCAAGTGGCGTAAGGCCTGGGCCGACGCTGATGTCTTCCGCGCGCAGATCGATCACGCGCGACCGAAATACTATGCCCTGGAGATGTTCCCCTATCCGTCGGGGAGCCTGCACATGGGCCATGTGCGGAACTATACCCTTGGCGATGCCAATGCCCGGTTCAAGCGGGCGCGGGGCTTCAACGTCCTGCACCCCATGGGCTGGGATGGCTTTGGCCTGCCCGCCGAGAACGCCGCCATGGAGCGGGGCGTCGATCCCCGGGCCTGGACCTATGCCAATATCGACAAGATGCGGGCCGAGCTTCAGCAGTTGGGTCTGTCGATCGACTGGAGCCGCGAGTTCGCCACCTGCGATCCGGCCTATTATGGGCAGCAACAGGCCTGGTTCCTGGATCTGATGGCCCGGGGCCTGGTCTATCGCCGCGAGGGGGTGGTCAACTGGGACCCGGTGGATCAGACCGTGCTGGCCAACGAGCAGGTGGTGGACGGCCGGGGCTGGCGCTCGGGCGCGGTGGTGGAAAAGCGCAAGCTGAACCAGTGGTTCCTGCGCATCACCGACTATGCCGACGCCCTGCTGGAGGGGCTCAAGACCCTGGATCGCTGGCCCGAAAAGGTGCGGCTGATGCAGGAGAACTGGATCGGCCGCTCCAAGGGCCTGAAATTCGCCTTCCAGTTCGCCGATGCCGCCCCGGTTGGTTTCGAAGCCGGGCTGGAGGTCTATACCACCCGTCCTGATACCCTCTATGGGGCCAGCTTCGTCGGCGTGGCCCCCGATCATCCCTTGGCCCAGCACATCGCAGCGGCCGACCCAGCGGCGGCGGCCTTTATTGAGGCCTGTCGCCGGGGCGGAGCCTCGGAAGCTGAGATCGAGACCGCCGAGAAAATCGGCTTCGACACCGGCCTGACCGTCGCCCACCCCTTCGATGCCACCTGGCGGCTGCCGGTCTGGATCGCCAACTTCATCCTGATGGACTATGGCACTGGTGCCATCTTCGCCTGCCCGGCCCATGACCAGCGCGACCTGGATTTCGCCCGCAAGTACGGCCTGCCGGTCAAGCCGGTGGTGCTGCCACCGGGGGCAGATCCGGCCAGCTATGGCCTCGGCGACGAGGCCTATGTGGGCCCGGGAACTCTGTTCCAGTCCGATTTCCTGGATGGCCTGGAGATTGAGCCCGCCAAGGCCGCCGCCATCGCCAGGATCGAAGCCCAGGGCCAGGGCCAGGGCGCCACGGTCTTTCGTCTGCGCGACTGGGGTGTGGCCCGCCAGCGGGGCTGGGGCTGCCCTGTGCCTGTGGTCCATTGCGGCGCCTGCGGGGTGGTGGCAGTGCCCAAAGACCAACTGCCCGTCGCCCTGCCCGAGGATCTGGATTTCTCCAAGCCCGGCAATGCCTTGGCCCGGCATCCCACGTGGAAAGTCACCACCTGCCCGGGCTGCGGCGGGCCAGCGACGCGGGAGACCGACACGCTGGACACCTTTGTCGACAGCGCCTGGTACTTTGCCCGCTTCACCAATCCAGATGCCCGCGACCCCATCGACAAGGCCGCGGCCGACTATTGGATGCCGGTGGATCAGTATGTCGGCGGCATCGAACACGCGGTGCTGCACCTGCTCTATGCCCGTTTCGTCAACCGGGCCCTGTCGGACGCCGGCATGCTGCAGGCCAAGGAGCCGTTCGCGGGCCTGTTCACCCAAGGCATGGTGACCCACGAGACCTACCGCCTGCAGAGCGGCGACTGGGTCGAGCCCAAGGAACTGGAGATCACCGCAGAGGGCCATACCCGCCGCGCGGTGCGTCTCTCCGACGGCCAGCCGGTGGTGATCGGTGACATCGAGAAGATGTCCAAGTCCAAGCGCAATACCGTGGCACCCGGAGATATCTTCGAGGTCTATGGTGTCGATGCCGCGCGGCTGTTTGTGCTGTCCGACAGCCCCCCGGAGCGGGACTCCATCTGGTCGACCACTGGGGTCGAGGGGGCCTGGCGCTTCGTCAATCGGGTCTGGACCGAGTTCGACGCCCAGCCGCAGGGGGCCTGGACCGCCGATATCAGCAGCGACCCCAAGGCCCAGGCCCTGAGAACCGCCACCCACCGCACCATCAAGGCGGTCACAGAGGCGGTGGAAGGGTTCCGGTTCAATTCGGCCATCGCCCGGCTCTACGAATTCCTCAATGCCCTCAAGGCCGCACCGGTGGAGGGGGCGTCTGAGGCCTTGCTGGCGGCGCGGTCACAGGCCCTTTCGGCCTTTGCCCGGCTGGTGTCGCCCTTCACGCCGCACCTGGCAGAAGAGGCCTGGGCCCACATGGGGGGCGAGGGGATGGTGGTCTGCGCGCCCTGGCCTGAATTTGACGCCGCCCTCACCGAGGACGCCGTCCGGATCCTGCCGGTCCAGGTCAATGGCAAGCGCCGGGGTGAGATTTCTGCACCTGCCGGGGCCGAACCGGCCGATGTGGAGAAGATGGTGCTTGACGATCCCGAGATCGCACGGCGCCTTGAGGGCCTCACCATCCGCAAGGTCATCGTGGTGAAGGATCGCATCGTCAACATCGTGGCAGGCTGAGGCACATGGCACCCATCGCACGCATCGCCGCCCTGGCCCTGGCCACCCTATCCCTGGGGGGATGTGGCTTCACACCGCTTTATGGACAGCCCGGCATCGGCACCACCCTGTCCTCGGTCCAGGTCTCGGCCCCCACCGGCCGGGCCGGCCAGTTGATCCGCGAGCATCTGGACGACGCCCTGGCGCGGGATGCCGGGCTGAAACCCAAGTACCGCATGGACCTGACCCTGTCGGAACAGCGCTATCCCCGGGGACTGCGAGTCGACAATGTCGCGACCCGTTATGAGTACGTGCTCACCGCCGCCTACACCCTGGTGGATGTCCCATCCGGCGCGACGGCCAAGGTCGGCCGGGTGCGGGTCGAGGTCACCTATGACAGCGCCGACCAGCCCTATGCCTCAGTCGCCGCCCAGCAGGACGCCCAGGACCGCGCCGCCGGGGAGGCCGCCCGCCGGATCGAACTGGAGTTGGCCACCTGGCTGGCCAGCGCCAAGTCGTAGAGGGGTTTCGATCAGATGGAATCTGATCGCCGCTCTGGGTTTTTGTTTTGCCGCGCGTTATGTCCGAAAACCGGTTCCCACTTTTCGGACCGCGCTCTAGGGCCCAGGCCATGATCCTTGCCAAGCGTCCGGACATCGAACGTTTCCTGGCGACGCCCGACAAGAAGATCCGCGCGGCTCTGATCTATGGGCGCGACATGGGCGTGGTGCGTGACCGCGCCAATCAACTGGCGCTGAAGGTCTGCGACCGCCCCGACGACCCCTTCGACGTGGCCCTGCTCACCGATGGCGACCTGGATGGCGATGGGGCCCGTCTAGAGGGCGAGCTGGCGGCCCAGTCCCTGATGGGCGGACGTCGCCTGGTGCGGCTGAAATTCGCCACCGAGAAAGCGGCCCTGGACAAGATGACCGCACTGGCCCTGACCCGCCATGCCGCCGGCGAGTTGAACCCCGATGCCTTCCTGCTGATCGAGGCCGGAAACCTCGACCGCAACTCCGCCCTACGCAAAGCCGCCGAGAAGGCCTCCGAGGCGGCTACCATCCCTTGCTATGAGGATGAGCCCGGCGATGTGGCTCGGATGGTCCGGGAGGCCCTCGCCAAGGACGGGGTGGGACTCTCCACCGACTCCCTGCAACTGTTTGTGACCCGGATGCCCAAGGAGCGCGGTGTGGCCCGGCAGGAGATCGAGCGCCTGGCCCTATTCCTGGGTCCTGGCAGCGGCATGACCGCCACGCCCAAGGACCTGGAAGCCTTTCTCGGGGTCGAGCCGGAGGCCTCGCTTTCCGATGCCGCCGCCGATGCCTTCGGGGGCCGGTTGGCCGAGGCCCAGGCGGGCCTGCGCCGAGCCGCCGCCGAGGGGGAGGCGGGTCCCGCCGCCGTCCGGGCCCTGGGCATGTATCTGGGGCGCATGCGCCGCACCCTGACCCTGGCCAAGGCCGGGGCTGGCCTGCAGGAAGCGGCCAAGGCCTCCGGCGTATTCTGGAAGAGCGAGCGCGAGTTTCTTCGCCAGGCTCGCACCTGGACCCTGCCCGAACTTGACCGCATCCAGCCCGAAGTGCTGGCAGCCGACAAGGCCTGCAAAACCGCCGGCTCCCCCGACAGTCTGATCGCCGAACGCCTCGCCCTGCAGATCGCGGGCCGGGCCAAGCGTCTGGGTCTCTGAAAAGGCCCGATTGCGGCGGGGCCGGGTAAGTCTAAATTCGTCTACGATTACAAAGGGTTCCGTGGATATCCCACAGGTCTATCCACAGGCTATCCTCGCCTCGCCGTCCTCCTGCACAGATCGCCGCCCCGCTGTGCGCCACAGAGGCCGTTTTCCAGTGGCGGTTTTCGGACTTCCGGTCAGACCCGCCTCGGCTAGAGGCGCCCCTTCCGAGTCACGGCTTTGTAGCGCGCGTTCGTCACGGTGATCGACAAATCGTTGTCGATCACATTCGCCCCGCAAGCGCGGGACGACGCTCCTCACCCCCCACATCGGCCAGCGGCCTCGGGGAGGATCTGGAAGGGCCGGAGGCCCCTAACTCCGGGTCAGGCGGCGACAGACCTCATCCAGTTGTTCCAGGCTGGCATACTTGACCCGAAGTTCACCGGCTCCGCCCCGGTCCAGCACCTCGACGGTCAGGCCAAGGGCTTCAGAGAGATCAACCTCCAGGGCCTGGGTGTCGGTATCCTTGGGCGGGGCCGGCCGCGAGGCCTTGGCGAGGGTATCACCTGAGACGGCCTTGCGGGCGAGCAATTCGGTGGCGCGCACGGAAAGACCCTTGGCGATCACCAGGTCGGCCAGGGCCAGGGGGTCAGGGGTGCCCAACAAGGCCCGAGCATGGCCCGCCGTGAGCTGGCCTGCCATCAGGTAGTGCCGGACGGCGTCAGGTAGGGCCAGCAGTCGCACCAGGTTGGCCACGTGGGAGCGGCTCTTGCCGACGGCATCGGCCACCTCAGCCGCGGTTCGGCCATGGACCTCCACCAACTGCTGATAGGCGCTGGCCTCTTCGATGGGGTTCAACGCGGCGCGCTGGACATTCTCGATGACCCCGATCTCCAGCACCTGGGCATCGCTGAGCTCGCGCACCAGGGCCGGCAGGACGTGAAGGCCCGCTTGCTGGCTTGCGCGCCAGCGGCGCTCGCCGGCGACGATCTCATAGTGCCCGGCCATGTCGGGTGCCGGTCGTACCAGGATCGGCTGCAGGACCCCCTGGGTCCGGATCGAAACCGCCAGTTCGGCGATTTCGGCCTCCGGGAACACCCAGCGGGGTTGCTTCTCGTTGCGGTGGACAAGCTCAATGGGGATATCCCGCAGGCCCCCGGCCGCCCCGGCATTGGCCGGGGTATCCTCGACCTCGCCAAGCAAGGCCGAGAGCCCTCGGCCCAGGCCACGTTTTTCCACCATCATCGTTTCCTCACGCGGCCTTGGCGCGGCGGTCGCGTTCGCGCACCACCACCTCGCGGGCAAGCTTCAGATAGGCCTGGCTGCCCGCGCATTTCAGATCATAGACCAGCACCGGCTTGCCAAAGCTCGGTGCCTCCGACACCCGGACATTGCGCGGGATCACCGTGGCATAGACCGTCGCGCCGAAGTGGGCGCGCACATCCTTGGCCACCTGTTCCGACAAGCTGTTGCGGCGGTCATACATGGTCAGCACCACCCCCTGGATCTCCAGATTGGGATTGAGGCTGCCCCGCACCAGCTCCACCGTGCGCATCAATTGCGACAGGCCCTCCAGGGCGAAGAACTCACACTGTAGGGGCACCAGCACGGCGTCAGAGGCGGCCATGGCATTGACCGTCAGCAGGTTCAGGGACGGTGGGCAGTCGATGAGGACATAGGTATAGGCCCCGGACTGTCGGATCGGGTCGATAGCGTCCCGCAGCTTGAAGGAGCGCCTGGCCTGCTGCCCCAGTTCCAGCTCCACCCCCGAGAGGTCGGCATGGGCTGGAACGATATCGAGGCCGGGCAGAGCCGTGGGGACGATGGCGTCGGTCAGGCTGCGATCGCCCATCAGGACGTCATAGAGGGTGACCTTGCGCTGAGAATGGGGGATGCCCAGGCCGGTGGAGGCATTGCCCTGGGGATCGGAGTCGATCAGCAGCACCCGCTCGCCGACGGCAGCCAGGGCTGTGCCCAGGTTGATGGCGGTGGTGGTCTTGCCCACACCGCCCTTCTGGTTGGCGACCACCAGCACGCGAAGCGCCCGGAAGGGATTTTGATCAGCGGCCACGGCCCAATTTCCTCACACGCACGATGCGCCCGCGCGCATCACTGTAGCTGGGCAGGACATCTGCCTCGAAGCTCCAGGATTTGGTGGCCTCTTCCATCTCAGCCGCAACATCTTGTCCCTTGAGGAACAGAGCTGTGGCCCCGCGTTTCAGGTAGGGCTGGGCATACCCAAGCAAGCGGGTCAGGGGTGCGCAAGCCCGGGCGGTGACGATATCCACAGTCAGGGACAAGTCCTCCGCACGGCAATTGTGCACGGTGGCCGGCAGGTTCAGACCGTCGACCACCTCCGTCAAGAACCGGCACCGCTTGGCCATGCTCTCCACCAGATGCATGTGGAAGCCAGGCCGGTTTTTCTGAAGGATCGCAAGCACGATACCGGGCAATCCTGCGCCGGCGCCGAGGTCAGCCCAGGTCAGGGCCTCGGGTGCCAGGGGCAGGATCTGGGCGCTGTCCCAGGCGTGGCGCGACCAGAAGATCTCCAGGGTGGACGGCCCTACCAGATTGATCTTCTGGTTCCACTCGGTGAGGTAGGACTGGTAGGCCCGCAGGTCGGCGATGATGCTTTCGTCGGCCCCGGTGGCCATGACGAAGTCGGCGGCGTCGGCCACCTCGAGGGGCAGGGTGTCGGCCATCAGGCGGCCCTGCGACGGACATGGGCCAGCAGGGCGGTCAGGGCCCCCGGCGTCACACCCTCGATCCGGGCCGCCTGGCCCAGGGTCAGGGGGCGAATGGCCGCCAGCTTGTCGCGAACCTCGTTGGAGAGGCTGCCCACCGTGCCATAGTCCAGATCGGCGGGCAGCCGCAGGTTCTCGTCTCGCCGGAAAGCCGCCACGTCGGCGTCCTGGCGGTCCAGATAGCCGGAATAGGCGGCATCAATCTCGATCTGTTCGCGAACCTGGGGGTCCCAGGCGGCGATCTCGGGCCAGATCGCGGCCAGGTCCTCAAACCCGATGGTGGGATAGGCCAGAAGCTGGCTCAGGTTACGCCTCTGACCATCGGCCTTCACCGGCAGACCGGCCTTGGCGGCCTTGTCGGGGGTCAGGGTCAGGGCACCGGCCCGCTGGCGGGCCTCGGCCAGGGCCGCAGCCTTTGAATTGAAAGCCGTTTCACGTGAAACACCAACACAGCCCAGAGCGATCCCCAGGGGGGTCAGTCTCTGGTCTGCATTGTCGGCCCGCAGGGTCAGGCGGAACTCTGCGCGGCTGGTGAACATCCGATAAGGCTCGGTGACGCCCCGTGTCACGAGGTCGTCGATCATCACCCCGATATAGGCCTGGTCGCGGCCAAACACAGCGGGCAGCGCACCGCTCGCAGCGCGGGCCGCATTCAGCCCGGCCACCAGGCCCTGGGCCGCAGCCTCCTCATAACCCGTGGTGCCATTGATCTGGCCGGCCAGATACAGGCCCGGCAGCCGCTTGACCTCCAGGGTGGCCGACAGTTCCCGGGGATCGACGAAGTCGTATTCGATGGCATAGCCGTGGCGGCGCACCTGGACATTTTCCAGGCCGACGATGGTCCGCAGGAACAGGTCCTGCGTCTCAGCCGAAACCGAAGTGGAGATGCCATTGGGATAGACGGTGTCGTCGTCCAGGCCCTCGGGCTCCAGGAAGATCTGATGGCTGGTCTTGTCGGCGAACCGGACCACCTTGTCCTCGATGGAGGGGCAATAGCGCGGCCCCCGCCCATTGATCCGCCCGCCATAGACCGCCGACTCATTGAGGCGCTCGGCAATGATCTGGTGGGTCTGGGCATTGGTATAGGTGATGCCACAGGCGATCTGGGGCGTGGTGATGGTGTCGGTGAGGAAGGAGAAGGGGGAGGGGACCTCGTCGGCCGCCTGCATTTCCAGTCGGTCCCAGGCGATGGTGGAGGCCACCAGCCGCGCCGGGGTCCCGGTCTTGAGACGCCCCATGTCCAGGCCAAGGGCATAGAGCCGATCTGCCAGGCCAATCGCCGGGGCCTCGCCCACCCGACCGGCCGGAATGCGCTGCTCGCCCTGGTGGATCACGCCCTTCAGGAAGGTGCCGGTGGTGAGAACCACCTGGCCCGCGTCATAGGTTACCCCGCTGGCCCCCGTCACGCCGGTGACCCGGCCGTCCACCACCACCAGATCCTCCACCGCTTCGGCGCGGATTGTCAGGTTCGGGGTGGCGGCAAGCTCGGCCTGCATGGCCTGGCGATAGAGCTTGCGGTCGATCTGGGCGCGAGGGCCCCGCACGGCGGCCCCCTTGGAGCGGTTCAGCAGGCGGAACTGGATACCGGCCATGTCGGCCAGGCGACCCATCACCCCGTCCAGGGCATCGATCTCCCGCACCAGGTGGCCCTTGCCCAAGCCCCCGATGGCTGGATTGCAGGACATCTCGCCGATGGTGTCGACCCTGTGGGTCAGCAGAAGAGTGCGCGCACCAAACCGCGCCGCCGCCGCCGCCGCCTCACAGCCCGCATGGCCGCCGCCGATGATGATCACGTCCCAGGAGGTCACGCGCGAAGGGCTCCGTCTCCGCCACAGTGGGGCGGGGGCTTCCTATAGCCGAAGGGGCCGGGGGTTTCACCTGAAAGAGTCGGGTGGCATGGCACTGCACAGGCCCGCCGCTTAAGGGCAGGAAGAAAAAGGGTCACGGGCGCGCGAATCCAAAGTAACTCAGATGCGCGCCCCTCTGGGGGCTGGCAGCCAGGCCGACTGAGAGGGACTTTGGGGCCACTTGGGGGCTGCGGGTGTCAACTACGTTGATCCCCCTCCGGCACGGACCGTCGGTCCACGCCACCTCCCCCACATCGCGCTGCGCGCTGGGGGAGGATTTGATCCCCCAGATGCTCCGCCTCTGGGGGAGCTGGCGGCCCGAAGGGTCGTCTGAGGGGGACTTTAACTCTTGATTGCCGTCGAGAGTGTCGAGGTCGTCGATCCCTTTCCGCAGGCGTGTTTCACGTGAAACGCCTTATTTTCCAATGCAGAAGGTGGCAAAGACGCGGTCCAGAACATCCTCCGGGTCGATGCGGCCGGTGATCCTGTCCAGGGCCCGGCCCGCCAGCCGTACATCTTCCGCCGCCAACTCCGGCGAACCCTCCCGCGTCAGAGCCTGTTGAAGCCGGGTCAGGGCCTCCCCCAGCAGTTCTCGGTGCCGCAGCCGGGTCGCGGTGGGGGGTTCGTCGCCGGCCAGGCGGCGCACCACATCATCGGTGAGGGCCGCCAGCACCGCGCCGACATCGCTCGTCCGTCGCGCGCTGATCCGGTGAACCTCCAGTTCAAGGGCGCGGCTCGCGGCCAGGGCCCGACCCGTGTCGTCCCCGGGCGCAAGATCTGCCTTGCTGATGACGCAGAGATCCCCCGCCCTCAAGGTGTCTGGGGGTGGGCATTGCTCAGACGAGCTACCATCCACCACCCAGAGCCTCAGGTCCGCGCGCTCCGCCCAGGCCTGGGCCCGTCGAACGCCCTCGGCCTCGATCTCGTCGTGGGTGTCGCGCAAACCCGCCGTATCGGCCAGCAGCACCTTGTATCCTGCCAGCAGCAGGGGCGCCTCGATCACGTCACGGGTGGTGCCCGGTGTGGCCGTGACGATGGCGGCCTCGCGCCCGATCAGGGCATTGAGCAGGGTGCTCTTGCCCGCATTGGGAGCGCCCACCAGGGCGATCCGGAAGCCATCGCGCACCCGTTCGGCGCGGTGAATGTCTGCGACAGCCAGGTGCAGGTCGGCGATCAACCGCTCCAGCGGTGCCCGAGCCTGCTCGGCCACATCAGCCGGAAGCTCCTCGTCGGGAAAATCGACGGCGGCTTCCAGGGTGGCCAGGGCCTCGATGAGGTCCTGACGCCACCGACGGTGCGCGCGACCCAGGGCGCCCTCCAACTGGTCCAGGGCCTGGCGGCGCTGGGCCTGGGTCTCGGCCTCAATCAGGTCGGCGACCCCCTCGGCTTGGGCGAGGTCAAGCTTGCCGTTCTCAAAGGCTCTGCGGGTAAATTCGCCGGGCTCGGCCAGACGTAGGCCAAGGTCCGACAGGGTCTCCAGAAGCGCGGACACCACGGCAGGGCCGCCGTGCACGTGAAACTCTGCGCTGTCCTCGCCGGTATAGCTGGCGGGGCCGGCAAACCACAGCACCAGCCCCTGGTCGAGGGGCGCGCCGTTCGCATCGCGCAGGGTGCGCAGGGCCGCCTGGCGGGGTTGCGGCACAGAACCCGTCACCGCCTTGACCGCCGAACGGCTCAAGGGTCCTGAGACACGAACCACCGCGACCGCTGCGCGCCCGGCGGCGGTGGCCAGGGCATAGATGGTCATTTGGGGCGTTTGGTGCCCATGCCCATATCGACGGCCGTGGACATCAGCTTGCGGAACTGTTCCTGGGCCCCGGTGCCGAAGGCCGCCCAGTTCTTCATCAGTTCCTCGGGGGCGAGCATGTTCATATTGCTCTCCAGCCGGGTCTTCATCTCCTCCACCAGCTTGTCATTGAGGGAGGTGACATCTGGCAGACCCATGAAGCTTCGCGCCTCCACGGGGGTGCAGTCGATCTCGATGGTCATCTTCATGGCGGAACCCTTGGTTTGACAACATTGTTATGGCCGCGACTGGTGCCTGCGCGCTAGTAGGCAACGCGTTGGCCCTAGGTAGGAGTTCCATATGTCCGGCGAAACCATCACCATAACCACGCCTGACGGGGCCTTCACCGCCTATGTCGCCAGGCCGGTCGTCGCCAGGGCCCCCGCCATCGTCGTCATCCAGGAGATCTTCGGCGTCAACGGCGTCATGCGCGAAATCGCCGACGGCCTGGCCGACCAGGGATATCTGGCCATCTGCCCCGACCTCTTCTGGCGCATCGAGCCGGGGATCGACATCACTGACAAGTCGCAAGCCGAGTGGGCCAAGGCCTTTGAGCTGTTCAATGCCTTTGATCCCGACGCCGGGGTCAAGGATATCGCCGCGGTCATCGACTTCATCCGCGCCGATCCCGGCTGCACCGGCAAGGTCGGGGCTGTGGGCTATTGTCTGGGAGGCATGCTGGCCTTCCTGACCGCCACCCGCACCGACGCCGATGCCTGTGTCGGCTATTATGGGGTGGGGATCGAAACCCGGGTCGCAGAGGCCGACAAGCTGGAACGGCCCCTGATGCTGCACATCGCCGAGGAAGACCAGTTTGTTCCCAAGCCCGCCCAAGAGATCATTCTGGCAGCCCTGAAGAATCACCCCCAGATCACGATCCATACCTATCCCGGCTGCGATCACGCCTTCGCCCGCCATGGCGGCGAACATTACAATGCCGATGCCGCCCGCCATGCCAATGGGGCCAGCCTGGCCTTCTTCCAACAGCATCTGGCCTAGAAAGATCCCTTGATCATGCGCGCCATCCGAATTGAGGCCACCGGGGGCCCTGAGGTTCTTAAGCTGGTGGACGTCGACAAGCCCGAGCCCAAGGCCGGCGAGATCCTGGTGCGCAACCAGGCCATCGGCCTGAACTTCATCGACACCTATCACCGTTCGGGCCTCTACCCTCTGCGCCTGCCCTCGGGCCTTGGTATGGAGGGGGCCGGCATTGTCGAGGCGGTGGGGGAGGGGGTGACCCGCTTCTCGGTGGGAGATCTGGCCGCCTATGCTTCGGGTCCCATCGGGGCCTATGCCGAGTTTCACGCCGTCTCGGCTGAACGCGCCGTCAAGCCCCCGCCTGGAATCGACGCCCGTATCGCCGCGGGCGCCCTGCTCAAGGGGATGACGGCGGAGTTCCTGCTCCGGCGCACCTATCGCGTGGCCGCCGGGGACACGATCCTGGTGCATGCTGCGGCGGGCGGGGTCGGCTCCATCCTGGTGCAGTGGGCCAAGGCGCTGGGGGCCACGGTCATTGCCACGGCAGGTTCTGAGGAAAAGGCTGCGCGGGCGCGGGGCCTGGGGGCTGACCACGTGATCCTCTACCGGGAAGCTGATGTGGCCGCCGAGGTGCGCCGGATTACCCACGGCAAGGGCGTTCCAGTGGCCTATGACTCGGTGGGCGCCGCCACCTTTGAGGGCACCCTGGGCAGCCTGGCCAAGCGGGGCCTGTTTGTCAGCTTTGGTAATGCCTCGGGTCCGCCACCGCCGCTGGCCCCGGCCCGGCTGATGATGGCGGGCTCGGTCTTCCTGACGCGGCCCACCATGGGGGACTACCTGCTCACCACCGCCGAACTGGACGCCAGTGCCCAGGCGCTGTTTGCCGTCATCGCCTCAGGTCAGGTAAAGATCGAGATCGGCCAGACCTTTCCGCTGGCCGAAGCCCGGCGCGCTCACGAGGCCATGGAGGCCCGCGACACCATCGGAGCCAGCCTGCTGATCCCCTGACACTTGCCACGTTTCACGTGAAACATCTATTTTTTCAGATGCTTAAGGCGCGGTCACGCCCACAGACCCTTGGTCAGGTGTTCATCGACTGGAAGAACTCATCGTTGTTCTTGTTCTGGCGCAGCTTGTCCAACAGGAACTCGATGGCATCCTGGGCCCCCATGGGGTTGAGGATGCGGCGCAGGACATAGGTCTTCTGCAGCTGATCCTTCGGCGTGATCAGCTCCTCCTTGCGGGTGCCGGACTTCAGCACGTCGATGGCCGGGAAGATCCGCTTATCGGCGACCTTGCGGTCCAGGATGATTTCCGAGTTCCCGGTGCCCTTGAACTCTTCGAAGATCACCTCGTCCATCCGGCTGCCCGTGTCGATGAGGGCCGTGGAGATGATGGTGAGCGAGCCACCTTCCTCGATGTTCCGCGCAGCCCCGAAGAAGCGCTTGGGGCGCTGCAGGGCGTTGGCGTCCACACCGCCGGTCAGAACCTTGCCCGAGGACGGCACCACGGTGTTGTAGGCGCGGCCCAGGCGGGTGACGCTGTCCAGCAGAATGATGACGTCGCGCTTGTGCTCCACCAGGCGCTTGGCCTTCTCGATCACCATCTCGGCGACCTGGACGTGGCGGGTGGCGGGTTCGTCGAAGGTGGAACTGATCACCTCGCCCACCACGGTGCGCTGCATGTCGGTGACTTCTTCGGGCCGCTCGTCGATCAGCAGCACGATCAGATAACATTCGGGGTGATTGATCGCGATGGACTTGGCGATGTTCTGCAGCATCACCGTCTTACCCACCCGGGGCGGGGCGACGATCAGGCAGCGCTGACCCTTGCCCAGGGGGGCAACGATATCAATCAGCCGGCCAGAACGGTCCTTCAGGGTCGGGTCTTCGATCTCCATCTTCAGCCGCTCGTCGGGATAGAGCGGGGTCAGGTTGTCGAACAGTACCTTGTGGCGAACGTTCTCAGGGTTCTCGAAATTGGTGAGATCCACCTTGATCAGGGCGAAGTAGCGCTCGCCCTCCCGGGGTGCGCGAATGGCGCCGTCCACGGTGTCGCCGGTGCGCAGGCCAAACTTCCGGATCTGAGAGGGGCTGACATAGATGTCGTCAGGGCCGGGCAGATAATTGGCCTCGGGGCTCCGCAGGAAGCCAAAGCCGTCGGACACCACTTCCAGGGTGCCGGAACCGGAGATCTCGATGCCTTCCTCGGCCAGGGTCTTGAGGATCGCGAACATCATGTCCTGCTTGCGCATGGAATTGGCGTTCTCGATCTCCAGCTTCTCGGCAAAGGCCAGCAGGTCGACGGGCGACTTGTCCTTCAGCTCCTGGAGCGACATCCGGGTGATGCCAAGCGCTGCGATGGCGGCGGAAACTTCGCTGTCCTCATCGTCACCGTCGAGCTCTTGAGCCGCCAGGACCTGGGCGTCCATCGCCTGGTCCAGGGCGGAATCTTCGTTGGCCGGGTCTTGGGGGGTATTGTCATCAGACATGGGTAGCACCTTCATAGGTCGCCGCCGCCTGGACACAGCGGTCCTTAGGCGGGGCGAAAAATCTTGTTTGTCTAGGCCACGACCTTTGGGGACGCGGCGAGGTGTTCGAGGGCCGGGACGCTGCAGCTTGGGATTAGGGAAGCGCTGTGTCGCCGGAAAGAGGCGGGGCATGACTTTGCCAGGGGCAACGCCATGTAAGGTCAGCCGAACCACATTGCGGCATGGCGGTCAAGCCTTGGGCCGGTTTGCAAAACCTCGTCCGTGCCCACAGCAATGGATAAAGCGCGCGTCGCCCCCACCCTGAACGTCATCCTCGGGCCCCGTCCCGAGGATCTCTGAGAGGCCGCAGGGATCAACAACGCCGCCGCCCCACCCATCCCCCAGCACGGAGATCATGGGTAGCCGGGGCAAGCCCGGCTATGACGTGCGGGGGGTGGGGTTAGGCAAACAACGCCTACCCGCCGAATTCTGTGGTCACGGCAATGACCATGATGATGGCGGCGATGAAGGGCAGTTCATTGGTCATTTTCCAGAACCGGGCGGGGCGGGTGTTGGTGCCGGCCACAAAGCGCTTTCGGGCCGCGCCCAGGAAGTGGTGCCAGCCGGTGAGGAAGATGACCCCCGCCAGCTTGCTGATCATCCAGGGGGTAGCCAGATAGTCCCAACTGCCGCGAACCTGGGTGGCGTCCACATAGATCAGGGCCAGACCAAACACCCAGGCCGCCACCATGGCTGGGCCCATGATGATCCGGTAGAGCTTCAGCTCCATGGTCTGGAAGGTCTTGTCCATCTCACCGCCAGGCTCAGCCTCGGCATGATAGGCAAAGAGCCTGGGCAGATACATGATCCCGGCCATCCAGGCGATCACTGAGAGGATGTGCAGGCCGCGCAGCAGATTATAGTCCACGTCTCACACTCCTTGGTTGCTGCGGCCGCACTTGCCGTGGCCGGCCGGGCAGAGCCAAGCCCCGTCGGGAGCTGCGCCGCTTGGCCGCCCTAGGGCGCGGACCACCGCCTGGCTCAGGGCCTCGATGAAACCCGCATCGATCCCGAGCGCTGGGGCTCGCAGATAGGGTCCAACCCCCTGCTGCACAGCCAACTCGGCATATTCGTGATCCAGTTCCACCAGGGTCTCGATGTGCTCGGAGACAAAGGCGATGGGCGTCAACAGCAGGCCGACCCCCTGTTCGCCGGCGATGTGGATCTCTTCGACCGTGGTGGGTCCGATCCATTTCAGCGGCCCGACCCGGCTTTGGTAACAGACCCGCCAGTCGGGTAGTTCCGGCAGCAGGGCTGCCACCGCGCCCGCTGTAGCCTCGATCTGCGCCTGGTAGGGATCTCCGGCGGCAATCACCTTTTCCGGCAGGCCATGGGCTGAAAACAACAGCCGGATATTCTCCGGGCACCCGGCCGTCTCCCAGGTCTGGCGGATCTTCTGGGCATGGGCGGCGATCAGCCCCTGGGCCGTGGGATAGCAACAGATGGTGCGACTGACCCCCGGCCCTCGATAGGTCTTGGCCCAGTCCTTCAGGGATGAGCCCGTCGTGGTGGTGGAATAGTGCGGGTAGAGGGGCAGCAGCACGATCTCGTCGGCGGCATAGTCTGCCACCTGCCGCGCGGTCTCGGCCGAGAACGGGTGCCAGTAGCGCATGGCAATGAAGGCCTTGAAGGTCTGGTCGGGACGAGCGGCTGCCAGGGCCAGCTCCAGGGCGCGGGCCTGGGCCTGGGTTTCCGGCAGCAGCGGCGATCCACCGCCCATGATGGCATAGTTGGCCTGGGCTGACTTTTCCCGCTGAGAGGAGATCAGGGCCGCCAGGGGATAGCGGACAAAGGCCGGGGCACCGATGATCGCCGGGTCCTTGAACAGGTTATTGAGAAAGGGCCGAACCGCCTGGGGACCGTCGGGTCCCCCCAGATTGAACAGAACCACCGCGACCCGGGTCACTTGCCAGTCACTCGGCGGATCGTGGCCTCGATATGCTCGATAGGGGTGTCGGGCAAAACCCCGTGGCCCAGGTTGAAGATATAGGGCCCGGAATTCCACTGGCTGATGAGCGCATCGACGCGGGCGTCCAGCGCCGGTCCCCCGGCCCGCAGCAGCAGGTTGTCCAAGGCGCCCTGGATGGTCTTGCCACTGTCCTGGATCTTCTGGCCGAGCACGGCGCTGGCCTGGGTATCCAACGCCACGCAATTGACCGGGACCCGGGCGGCATAGGTTTCCACCAAGGCCCCAGCCCCGCGCGGGAAGCCGATGAAGGGGGCGTCCACACCGGCGGCCCGAACCTTCTCGATGATGGCGATATGGGGCGCAATGACGATGCGCTCAAAGACATCCTCGGCCAGGCCCTCAGCCCAGCTTTCAAACAGCTTCAGAACCTGGGCCCCAGCCCTGGCCTGCATCACCAGGTAGCGGGCGGTGGCGTCCACCAGCACCGCCAGCAGGGCGTCGAGCTTGTCGGGGTGCTGATAGGCATAGGTGCGGGCACCAGAGCGGTCCGAGCCTCGGCCCTCGATCATATAGGTGGCCACCGTCCAGGGCGCGCCGGCAAAGCCGATCAGGGCCCGGTCTGGCTCCAGCTCAGCGCGAACCCGAGACAGGGTCTCGCCGATGGCCGACAACCGCCCGGTGGAGGCCTCCACCTGTTCAGCCATGGCCTCGATGGCCGGCAAGGGGCCAAGTCTGGGTCCCTCTCCGGTCTCAAACCACACCTCCTGACCCAGTGCCTGGGGGATAAGCAGGATGTCAGCAAAGACGATGGCGGCATCGAGGGGGAACCTGCGCATGGGCTGCAGGGTGGCCTCGGCGGCCATTTCAGGGTTGTGGCAGAAGGCGATGAAGTCCTTGGCCCGGGTTCGCAGCTCCCGATACTCTGGAAGCGACCGCCCAGCCTGGCGCATGAACCACACAGGGGGGCGGTCCAGGACCTCGCCAGCGAGGGCGCGGAGCAGACGCGGTTTTGAACTCGTGACCATGGGACGCCTTAAATCGCCTTCCCACCTCCGGCTCAAGCCCAAGGCTCAACCGGAACGCCCTTCTACCTATCTAAGATTTAGAATCTTGATGTCAGAGGTAGCGATAGGCCCGTCGAAAACGGGGAAAAGCCATACGCCGCGGCCAGGTTTCCAGGTCCAATCCCCAGACCAATCCGAAGATTTTCCCCCCGTGCAGGGGTGGCTGTGAACTGTGTTAACAAAGTCTTAAGACCCTCAGCTCGCTAAAGGTTCTGTTAACCTGTGGGGGTTGATGAGATCGAAGCCCGGGCACTTATCGGCAACTGTCCATGATCCACATTCACACCCTCAGAGATCTCGCGGTTCTGGGTGGGCGGAGCCAGAGCAAGGCGACCCTTCTATCCCCGTCATTAGGCACCAAGCTCAAGGTGCCCGGCGTTTGATCGAGCCTATCCCCAAGCCCGCCCAGCTTCGTTAAGAAGGTATCGACTCATCTGTCCCCAGAAATTACGGGTCAGGCCGCTTTTGAACCCCAAGGTTCCATGACCAACGCCTCGCGCTTTGCCACCTACTTCCATGTGCACCTGGTCTCCGATTCCACCGGCGAGACCCTGAACGCCATGGCGCGCGCGGTTTGTGCCCGGTTTGAGAACGTGCTGCCCATCGAGCACATCTATGCCCTGGTGCGCTCGCCTCGGCAGTTGGAACGGGCGCTTACCGACATTGAGGCCGCACCTGGCATGGTGATCCACACCATTGTCGATGACGATCTGCGGGCGGCGCTGGAGGAGGGTTGCCGCAAGCTGGACATGGCCTGTATCGCCGCCCTCGATCCGCTGGTCTCGGCCCTGTCGCGCTATCTGGGGGCCTCCCTGACCCGGCGTGTGGGGGCTCAGCACGCCCTGGACAACGACTATTTCAACCGTATGGATGCCCTGAACTATGCCATCGGCCATGATGACGGCCAGGGCGGCCAGGATCTGGATCAGGCCGACGTGGTGCTGGTGGGGGTCTCGCGGACCTCCAAGACCCCCACCTGCATCTATCTGGCCCACCGGGGCGTCAGGGCGGCCAATGTGCCCCTGGTGCCGGGCCGGCCGCCGTCGGAAAAGCTGCTGACACTGAAGAATGCCCTGATCGTGGGCCTGACCATCTCCCCCGACCGGCTGATCCAGATCCGCCGCAACCGGCTGCTGACCATTAAGGAAGACCGGGAGAGCAGCTATATCGATATCGAGGCGGTCCGCGAGGAAACCGTCCTGGCCCGCCGGCTCTATGAGCGGATGGAATGGCCGGTGATCGACGTCACCCGGCGCAGTGTCGAGGAAACCGCCGCGGCAGTTCTCAATCTCCTGAATGGTGGGCGTGGACAGGTCGAGGTGCTCGGATGATCATCCTGGCGTCCAAAAGTGCCGCCCGCGCCGCCGTCCTGACCGGGGCGGGGATCGCCTTTGAGGCGGTGGTGTCAGGGGTCGACGAGGAGATCGTGAAGACCGGCCTTCTGGGTGAGGGCGCAACACCGCGCGCGGTCGCCGAGGCCCTGGCCGAATTGAAGGCCGTGACCGTATCGCAGGTCCACGCCGGCCTGGTGATCGGGGCCGATCAGACCCTGGAGCTTGAGGGCCAGCTCTATGACAAGGCCGAGACTGTCGAGGCCGCCCGAGATCGGTTGAAGCTGCTGCGGGGCAAGCCCCATCAGCTTCACTCTGCGGTGGTGGTGGCCCGCGACGGGGTCCCGATCTGGCACGAGGTGGTGACCTGCACGCTCACCATGCGGGACTATTCCGATCCCTTTCTGGAAGCCTATCTGGCGCAGGAGGGTTCGCAGGCCCTGGGATCGGTCGGTTGCTACCGGCTTGAGGGTCCCGGATCTCAGTTGTTCTCCCGCATCGAGGGCGACTATTTCGCCATCCTGGGCCTGCCCCTGATGGGCCTGCTGCAACTGCTGCGTACCCAGGGGGACCTGGCGGCATGACCCTGACCGGTGTCACCCGGCTGGCGGGCGTGGTGGGTCAGCCCATCGCCCACTCGCTCAGCCCCCTGCTGCACAATGCCTGGCTCAGGGCCCTGGGCCTGGACGGCGTCTATGTTGCCTTCGCGGTGGAGGAGGCCCGCTTTGCCAGCTTCATCAACGGCCTGCGAGGGGGGTCTGTGGTGGGCCTCAATGTGACGGTTCCCTTCAAGACCCAGGCCCTGGCCCTGGCTGACCAGGTGACCGAGACGGCCCGTTTGGCCCAGGCGGCCAATGTGCTGGTGTTTCATCCAGATGGCACCATCACCGCTGACAACACCGACGGACTTGGCCTGCTGGCGGCCTTTGCGGCCCAGGCTCCAGGCTTTGATCCTGCCGCAGCCCCGGTGGCGATCCTGGGGGCCGGCGGGGCGGCACGCGGAGCCGCTGCGGCCTTCCTTACCGCCGGGGCTAAGGATATCCGCATCATCAACCGGACCCCGGCGCGGGCAGAGCAGATCGCGGGCGATCTCGGACCTGGCGTCACGGCCTTCGGACTGGACCAGGCCGCAGCGGCCTTCTCAGGCGTGGGCGCGGTGATCAATGCCACAACGGCAGGCCTTGGTGGTGCCGCTAGCCTGGAGGTTCCCCTGGAGGCCACGCCCACTACGGCGGTGGTGATGGACATGGTCTATAAGCCGCGACTGACGCCATTTCTGACTCAAGCCCAGGCCCTGGGTCGCCCCACCGTGGAGGGCCTGGAAATGCTGATCGGCCAGGCCATCCCGGCCTTCACCACCTTCTTTGGCCAGGCCCCACCCGCAGACGTCGATGTTCGCGGCCTGGCCTGGCGCGCCCTGGAACCCTGAGGACCATGCTGACCATCGGACTGACCGGCTCCATCGGAATGGGCAAATCCACCACGGCAGCGATGTTCCGTGAGGCCGGGATCGCGGTCTATGACGCCGATGCGGTGGTGGCGGATCTCTACCTGAAGGGCGGGGCGGCGGTGGCGCCCCTGGAGGCAGCCTTTCCGGGCGTGACCAAGGATGGGGCTGTGGATCGTGAGGCCCTGCGCCAGCAGGTGCTGGGGGATGACGCAGCCATGGCCAGGCTCAATGCGGTGGTTCACCCCCTGATGGGAGCCGACCGGCTGGCCTTCTTTGCCCGCGCCCAGGCTGCTGGGGCTGACATGGTGGTGATGGACATTCCACTGCTGTTTGAAACCGGTGGCGAGGCCCGGATGGACGCCGTCGTGGTGGCCTCAGCGCCGGAGGATCAACAGCGGCTGCGGGTCCTGGCCCGCCCCGGCTGGACGCCCGAGCGCCTCGACGACATTCTGCGCCGCCAACTTCACGACAGCGAGAAGCGTCGGCGGGCCGACTTCATCGTCGAGACCGGCCATGGCCTGGACCACGCCCGCGCCCAGGTTCGCGAGATCATCGCCACCCTGCGTGATCCGACCCGTCGCCCCCAGAAACCGGTCCCCCAGGCCTGAGGCTTGGTTGAAACCCGGCTCGAACCGGGTCATCTAGACCCATGGCCCGAGAGATCGTCCTCGACACCGAGACCACCGGCTTTGAGCCGCACCTCGGCCACCGGCTGGTGGAGATCGCCTGTCTGGAGATCGAGGACTTTCTGCCCACCGGCCGCCATTTCCACGTCTATATCGACCCCGAGCGGGACATGCCGCCGGAGGCCCAGAAGGTTCACGGCCTTTCCAGCGCCTTTCTGAAGGGCAAGCCCCGGTTCGCCGACCCGGAGATCAGCCACGCCTTTCTGGAGTTCGTCGGCGACGCTCCCCTGATCGCCCACAATGCGGGGTTTGACCGCGCCTTCATCAATCACGAGCTGGCGGCCACCGGCCTGACCGTCTTGGAAGAGCCGCGCTGGACCGACACCCTGGCCCTGGCGCGCAAGCGGTTTCCAGGCATGGCCAACTCCCTCGATGCCCTGTGCAAGCGGTTCAAGATCTCGCTGTCAGAGCGGGAAAAGCACGGCGCCCTGATCGATGCCCGTCTGCTGGCCGCGGTCTATCTGGAACTGAAGGGGGGTCGGGAGCGGACCCTGGAGCTGACCACCCAGGCTATGGATACCGCCGCCTATGCCGCGGCCAACCCCTCAACCTACGGCGCGCGGCCGAGGCCGATGGTCAGCCGCGCGACGCCAGAAGAGCGGGAGGCCCATGTGGCCTTCATCCGAGACGTCCTGAAGAATGACGAGCTCTGGACGCGTTTTGGCTTGTAGAGTCTCAAGCTTGGCTTTGAGAACCTAGGCGTTGCCCACCGGCTGGCTGTCGGCCTGGGCCTTGCGGGCCGCATAGACCCCGGCAAAATCGATGGGGTCCAGCAGGAAGGGCGGGAAGCCCCCGTCCGAGGTGACATCAGCGATCACGCGGCGGGCAAAGGGGAACAGGAAGCGCGGGCATTCCACCAAGAGCACAGGCTCGAGCTGTTCCGGGGGTACCCCGGTGATCTCGAACACGCCGCCATAGAGCAGCTCGACGTGGAACACCGGCCCATCCTCACGCGAGGCGCTGGCCGAAAGCTTGAGATCGACCTCAAAGAAACCGTCATCCCGGCCCCGGGCGTTCATTTCCACGCCCATATCGATGGACGGCTGGGTCGTGCCGGCCCGCAGGCTGTCAGGGGCCCGAGGATTTTCGAAACTCAGGTCACGGGTAAACTGCGCCAGGATCCGGATCCCGGGTTCGGTCAGGCCCAGATCGGCACCGTTTTCTTGGCCAGCCGCGTCGATGTCGCTCATATTGCGAAGATTCCGTGATCTGAGGACATCAGAACATGTCCTGTTTGGAAGCGGCGCT
>JANPAO010000097.1:0-1521 GCA_031429955.1 Phenylobacterium sp.
CGCAGAATATCCCGCTGCTGGACGAAATCCGCACCCGCGTCGATGCCCATGGCGACCGCTTTGTGTTCGGCGAGTTCTCCGAGGAGGAGGAGCGGTGCGGGGCCTATTGCACGCCGGAAGAGGGGCTGCACTCGGCCTATACCTTCGTCCTGCTGCATGCCCGCAAGCTGAACCCGCAGATCTTCCGCGACCACTTCGAGACCCTGGCGCGGCATCCGGGGCACTGGCCCTGCATCTCGTTCTGCAATCATGACATCGGCCGCACGGTCACCCGGTTCGGTGGCGGGGATGCCATCGCCCGGCTGATGCTGGCCCTGCTGCTCAGCCTCAAGGGCACGACCCTGCTCTATCAGGGCGAGGAACTGGGGCTGCCCCAGGCCCAGACACTGACCCGAACCGAGATCCGCGATCCGGTGGGCGACCTCTATTGGCCGGTCAGCAAGGGCCGGGATGGCTCGCGCACCCCCATGCCCTGGGCACCAGGGGACAATCTCGGCTTCTCCACCGGCAAGCCGTGGCTGCCCAGCGCCCCGGAGCACCGCGACCTGACGGTGGCGGCGCAGTCGCAGGACCCCACCTCGACCCTGGCACTGTCCAAGGCCCTCATCGCCCTGCGCAAAGCCTCGCCAGCCCTGACCCGAGGCGACATCGCCCTGCTGCCGGCCTCCGAAAACGTCCTGGCCTTCACCCGGACGGAGGGCAATGAGCAGGTGCTCTGCTTGTTCAACATGGGCGGTGAGGCCGCCACGTTTGAGGAAAATGGCCTGGTGGGCGGGGCCGAGCCCTTGCCAGGCTCGGCACCTGTGGTGGCGGCGCGCGGCCAAATTGCGCTGCCGGCCTACGGCATGGCCTTCATCCGTCGGCCCTGAACCGCTACAAGGTCCCCATGCCTGACGACGCCCCGGCCCGAAAGACCTCCGCTGACGCCAAGTTCGGACACGGCTTCCTGGCCGACATCTGGTACTTCGCCGCCCTGTCTGGCGACCTGAAGCCCGGCAAACTGGCCCGCTACGAACTGCTGGGCGAGCCGGTGCTGCTTTACCGCGACCGGGCCGGCGTGGCCCATGCCATCAAGGATATCTGCCCGCATCGCGCCGCGCCGCTG
The DNA here is from genome assembly GCA_031429955.1 of Phenylobacterium sp. Lineage (GTDB taxonomy): Bacteria > Pseudomonadota > Alphaproteobacteria > Caulobacterales > Caulobacteraceae > Phenylobacterium. The sequence continues at coordinate 1,106 of JANPAO010000097.1, forward strand.
TCGGCCGGAACCCTGACCACCGAGGCCGATGGCCGTGAGGTGGTGGCTTGCCCCTATCATGGCTGGCGGTTTGGCGGTGATGGGGTCTGCACCGCCATCCCCTCCCTGGTGGCCGAACAGGCGATGGACGCCGGTCGCATTCGGGTTCGGTCCTATGCGGTGGCCGAAAGCCAGGGCCTGGTCTTCATCTGGATCAGCTCTGACCCCCGCGGCGAGACTCAGCCCAGCGAACCCCCACCGGTCTTTGAGGGCGTGGTGGGCGGCAAGCCCAAGCTGGTGGATCGCATGGTGTTCGATGCCCATATCGACCACGCGGTCGTGGGGCTGATGGACCCGGCCCACGGCCCCTATGTGCATTCCCAATGGTGGTGGCGCTCGGCCAAGAGCCAGCACGACAAGGCCAAGCGGTTCGAACC
>JANPAO010000098.1:0-1873 GCA_031429955.1 Phenylobacterium sp.
AACTTCGGCCGGAGCCGGAGGAGCCGGCAGGGTCGGTGGTTCGCCGACGAAGGGCGGCTGCGACTCGTCCAGCGAACTCAGCGGCTGACCCGCTTCTCCTTGATCTTCGCGGCCTTGCCCTGCAGGTCACGGAGGTAGTACAGCTTGGCGCGGCGGACATCGCCCTTGGTCACGACCTCGATCCTCGCGATCGTGGGTGCGTGCACGGGGAAGGTGCGCTCGACGCCGACGCCGTAACTGACCTTGCGGACCTTGAAGGTCTCGCGGATGCCATCGCCGGAGCGACCGATGACGTGGCCCTGGAAGATCTGGACGCGTTCTTTGTTGCCTTCGACAACGCGGACGTGCACCTTCACGAGGTCGCCGGCCTGGAAGTCCGGAACGTCGGCCTTGAGGCCGGCCTTGTCGATGAAGTCGGTCAGATGCATGTCGATACTCCGGGGATTACCGGGCTTCGCGGTCGGACGGCGTCCGCGCTGGTCCTGGTGTCGATTTCTTGAGGCCGAGCAAGGTTACTCGGTTGACGGGGCCTCCGGAGCCGTGACGCCGAACTCGCGGAACCACTTCTCCTCCACGGCCGTAAGACCGCCGCGGGCAGCGTAGAGGTCAGGACGATCACGGGCCGTCCGCACGATGGCCTGCACGCGGCGCCAGCGGTCCACCTTCGCGTGATCACCCGATCGGAGCACCTCCGGTACCTCCCAACCACGGAACACGGCCGGTCGGGTGTACTGGGGATGCTCGAGGAGACCAGCGGAGAAGCTCTCGACGAGGCTCGAGTCGGCGTTGCCCATCACGCCCGGCACCAGCCGCCCCACCGCCTCGGCGACCGCCATGGCGGCCACCTCACCGCCACCGAGGACCACGTCGCCGACGGAGAGTTCGCCGTCGGCAAGGTGGTCGTGGATCCGCTGGTCGAATCCTTCGTACCGGCCGCACACCAGAGAGAATCCGCCGCCCTCCGCCAGGAGCCCGGCGAGCTCGCCCGCCACGGATTGGGTCAGCTTTCGCCCGCCGGGTCCGAGCAGCAGGACCGGCCGGGAGGCGGTGCCTTCGGCAAGTGCCGTCTCGACGGCCTCGAACACCGGCCCGGGTGCGAGCACCATGCCGGCACCCCCGCCGAACGGCGCGTCGTCGACGGCCTGGTGGACCCCGACGCCGAATCGACGGAGATCGAGCGCCAGCACCTCCAGCACGCCGGCCGAACGCGCCCGCCCGAGCAGGCTCGTCGTGGCGTGCGCCTCGATGAGCTCGGGAAACAGGGTGAAGACGGAGATTCGTGGTGTTGGCGCGGGCTGGTCCGCCACCGGTTCCGTCACTCGCCCGGGTGCACGACGATCTTGCCGACCGTTCCCCGGTCCCCGAGCCGGGCAAGCGCGTCGGCGGCATCAGCGAGACCGACCCGTTCGCTCACCAGCGGGTCGATCTTCCCGGTGGCGTGCAACGCCATCAGGTCGACATGGATCACGTCGTTGATCTGCGGTTCGTGGCGGGTGTACGCACCCCAGTGGACGCCGACCACGGAGTAGTTCTTGATGAGGATGTGATTGGTCTTGGCATCGGCAATGCGACCGCTGGTGAAGCCGATGATGAGGATGCGGCCCTCCCAGGCGATCACTTTGGTGCTGCGGTCGTAGGTGTCACCACCGACCGGGTCGTAGATCACATCGGCGCCACGACCGTCGGTGAACTCCTTGACCGCATCGACGAAGTCATTCGCCCGGTAGTCGATGGCCAGGTCGGCTCCGAGCTGCCGACACACCTCGACCTTGTCCGGTCCGCCCGCGGTGGCGATGACTGTGCAGCCGTGGGCTTTGGCGAGTTGGATCGCTGCGCTCCCCACTCCCCCGGCGCCGGCGTGTACGAGGACGGT
>JANPAO010000099.1:0-2927 GCA_031429955.1 Phenylobacterium sp.
GTCGAGATCCAGGCGACGGGGGAGAAGCGCGGTTTCAGCCAGGGCGAGTTCGAGGCCCTGTTCGCCCTGGCCCGCAAAGGCATCTCCGAGCTTTGCGCCCTGCAGCTTGGCGCCACCGCCAGATAGCAAAACGGGCGGCCCTGACTGGGGCCGCCCGCTTTCGGGGCTCGAAGGCCGGAAGGCTTAACCCTGCAGGCCGTTCAGCAGTTGGCGAAAGGCTGAGGGGGGCAGGCGGGCCAGTTCGGCGGCGAAGGGTGCCATCAGGCGGTCGATCAGGTTTTCAAGGGCGCGGGCCATGGGTGGTTCCTTTGTGCAATGCAGCAATTGTTGCGGTGCACATAGGCGCGAGTCCTGGCGAAATCAATATCTAAACGCTGCTTAGTCGCAAGTTTTGAGCGCGCATGTGCAAAAAAACATCCGCGCCTAAAGCACGTCACCCGTCGTCGTCGGGCAGGTCATCGGAGGGACCGGGCTCATAGTGGAGCAGATCGCCGGGTTGGCAGTCCAGCTCCCGGCACAGGGCCGCCAAGGTGGAAAACCGCACCGCCCGGGCCTTGCCGGTCTTCAGGATCGACAGGTTGGCGATGGTCACCCCCACCCGGTCGGCCAGTTCGGTAAGCGACATGCGGCGTTCCAACAGAACGCGGTCAAGCAGGACACGGATGGGCATGATCTAGATCGTCAGCTCCGCTTCCCGGCGCAGGCGGGCACCTTCGCGGAACACCTCGGCCAGCACAAAGACCACCAGCACCGAGAACCAGGCCGTCAGGCTGATCCCCTGTCGGTCGCTGGTATTGCCAAGGTCCAGCCACTCGCCGAGCGCGCGGACGGCGTATCGGACCAGTTCCAGGCTGGCCAGGGCCAGGCCGATGATCCGCAGGCGCGACACATTGTCGGGATGGAAGGGATCTCCGGCGGTCAGGGTGGCGAAGATCTGCCGCAGCCGGGCCACGATCACCAGCAGGCCCGACATATAGAGGCTCGCGGCCAACAGGCCGCCGGCGAGGAGGGGCCCCTGGGTCAGGATCTTCTCGCCCTCGGCGCTTAGGGACAGGTTGGTGATCAGGTCGGGATTGAAGCTCAGCAGCAGGGCCGCCAGCATCAACAGGCCCACCCCGCTGACCCCCACCGACAGGGCCACAAACACCACGTCCAGGATGATCTTCAGGAAGCTTGAGACCGAGCCCGGTCCCAGGGCGCGCATCAGTCGAAACCGGCCGGCGCGGGCCCCCAGATCGATGACCCCACGACCGACGGGCGCGACAATGGCTTTGAGTACCTGGCCGGGCTTGATCACGAAGGTCCCCACAGTTCTGGATCGGTGGTCTGAACTAGCCTTAGTGGCTAAGGCCACCCGCCATCAAGGCCAGGATCGGCAGGGCCGCCAGCACCACCACCACTTGCATCAGGGCGCGGTCGATCAGGTTCATCATCGGCGTAAACATCTTTTCGTCTCCATCTTGCCGCCGTGGCGGGCTTTGTGTGTTGGGAGGGCCGGTGGCCGTCCATGTCGTTAGCCAATACGGGCGCATCGCTTTTCGATCAATATAATTATCGAAAAACGATATGAAATGTTTGTAATGTTCACCGCAGCCCCCTTCGGCACCCCCACAAACCCTTGCAATTGAACGGGTGGCGCCGGGCGACTATGGTCGCGCGCTCGCGACGGAAACCGGAGAAACCCCATGGCGCTAAAGCTTGATCCCGGCGCACGGCTGGTGGTGGCGACCCACAATCCCGGCAAGGTTCGGGAACTGGCCGCCATTCTGGAGAACCGCTTTTCCCTGGCGACGGCGGGTGATCTTGGCCTGGCCGAACCGGACGAGACCGAGACCACCTTTGCCGGCAACGCCCTGCTGAAAGCTCGCGCTGCCGCCGAGACCAGTGGTCTGATCGCCCTTGCCGACGACTCGGGTCTGTCGGTCACGGCCCTTGAGGGGGCCCCGGGCATTTTCTCAGCCCGCTGGGCCGGGCCGACCAAGGACTTCGGCGAGGCCATGGCCAAGGTCGAGGCGCGGCTGGAGGCCACGGGCTCCCAGGACCACAGCGCCTGGTTCACCTGCGCCCTGGCGGTGGCCTGGCCAGGCGGTGCCGGCGTGACGGTGGAGGGGCGCGTCGACGGGTCCCTGGTCTTTCCCGGGCGGGGGGCCTTGGGCTTTGGCTACGATCCCATCTTCCTGCCTGACGGAGGTCAGCAGACCTATGGCGAGATGGATCCCACCGCCAAGGACTTCGACAGTCACCGGGCGCGGGCCTTCGCCAAGCTGAAGGCCGCGCTATTTTGACCCCCCTGGGGGTCTATATCCACTGGCCCTATTGTGCGCGCGTCTGCCCCTATTGCGATTTCAATGTGCTGCGTGACCGGGGCCGACGCACCGAGCAGTTCGCCCTGAAGACCGCGATCTTGGCCGATCTGAGCGCCCAGGCCGCCCTCACCGGCCCCAGGCTTCTGGTGTCCATCTTCCTAGGGGGCGGCACGCCGTCGCTGATGGATCCCGATTGGGCTGGCGAGATGATCGCCCTGTGTCAGAGCCTCTGGACACCCGCGCCGGACCTTGAAATCAGCCTGGAGGCCAATCCCACCGATGCTGAGGCGGGTCGGTTCGCAGGCTTTGCCCAGGCTGGGGTGCAGCGGCTGTCCCTGGGCGTCCAAGCCCTGGATGACGTCAGCCTGACCCTGCTGGGGCGCAACCACGGGGCCGATGAGGCCCGCCGAGCCGCACGCCTTGGGGCCCGAACCTTTCCCCGCCTGTCCCTGGACCTGATCTATGCCAGGCCGGGCCAGACGACCGAGGCCTGGGCGGCGGAGCTTGGCCAGGCCATCGAGCTGGGGGCCGAACACCTCTCGCCCTACCAGTTGACCATCGAGGCCGGCACCGCCTTTGACCGGGCCGTCCGGCGCGGCACCCTGGTTCCCCCCGATGAAG
>JANPAO010000100.1:0-3058 GCA_031429955.1 Phenylobacterium sp.
CCACCTCCACCAGCCGCACCGAGTTGGAGGAATTGGCCGAGCCCAGCACCAGCAGGACATCGCTCCGAGCGGCCACGCTCTTGACCGCGTCCTGGCGGTTAGTGGTGGCGTAGCAGATGTCCTCCTTGTGGGGGGCCGCGATGTCCGGGAATTGTTCGCGCAGGGCCGCGACGATGGCCGCAGTGTCATCCACCGACAGGGTTGTCTGGGTGGCAAAGGCAATATTGCTGGCATCCTTGGGCACAAAGGCCAGGGCGTCCTCAACGGTTTCGATCAGGGTCACCGCCCCCTCTGGCAGTTGGCCCATGGTGCCGATGACTTCGGGGTGACCAGCATGGCCGATCAGTACGATCTCCATGCCGGCGTCATAGTGGCGTTGGGCCTCGACATGGACCTTGGAGACCAGCGGGCAGGTGGCGTCGAGAAAGAGCATCTTCCGCGCGGCGGCGTCGGCCGGGACCGACTTGGGGACGCCATGGGCCGAGAACACCACAGGGCGGTCGGTGGGACACTCGTCCAGTTCCTCGACAAAGATCGCACCCAGCGCTTTCAGCCGGTCCACGACGTGGCGGTTGTGGACGATCTCGTGGCGCACATAGACCGGGGCACCGTACTTTTCGATCGTCCGCTCGACGATCTGTATGGCGCGATCAACGCCGGCGCAAAACCCTCGGGGGGTGGCGAGCAGGACGGTCAGGGGGCGAAGCTGGCGGGCGGTGTCGGACATCATACCAATCTAGGCGTCCCGCGCTTCCGCCGCCAGCCGCGTTGCGGCCTCAATCGATAGCCAGTAGTAGAGGTTCGACCGTGCGGGTACACCGTGCGACATCCCGCTTTCTCTCTGTTTCGGACGACCCCATGCGCCGTTCTCTCCTGTTGGCCGCCTGCACCTTCCTCGCCGCCGCGACCATTCTTCCCGACCTCGCCCAGGCCCAGTCGCCTCGACGCGGCGGCGACCAGCAGAAGCAGGAGAAGGATGCGGCCGCGAAGAAGAAGAAAAAGGAGGAGTGGAACGACGTCCAGGCGCCTCTCCAAGCCCTGCGCAACGCAGGCCCCTGTCCCTTCGTGAAGGTGCTCTACGATGCGGGGCGGATCATCGATTTCAAGGACGGCAAGGAAGCCTCGGCCAATGTCGGATATTCCGGCGAGATCCAGGGCATCTCTGCGGGCTGCGCCTACAAGGAAGCCCAACCTATCCAGGTGCAGATGGAAGTGCTGTTCGAGCTGGGCAAGGGACCCCAGGCCGCAGGCTCCTCCCACACCTACCGCTACTGGGTGGCGGTGACTAAGCGCAACGACGCGGTCATCACCAAGCAGTACTTCGACCTGCCCGTGACCTTCGCGTCAGGTCAGGACCGGGTCTATGTCACCGAGACCATGGCCCAGATCACCATTCCCCGAGCCAAGGACACCACCAGTGGGTCCAACTTCGAGGTGCTGGTGGGCTTTGATGTGACCCCGCAAATGGCCGCCTTCAACCGCGACGGCAAGCGGTTCCGGGTCAATGCCGGGACCGCCGCAGTGGCCGCAGCGGGGACAACCGAGCGTCAATGAGTGATCTGAAACGGGGCCTGAGCGAAGCGGTCGCGGCCGCCTTCGTTGCCGCAGGCCTGCCGGCCGAACTGGGTCGGGTGACGCTGTCGGATCGTCCCGACCTGGCGGACTTCCAGTGCAATGGTGCCCTAGCTGCGGCCAAGACCGCACGGCGTGATCCCCGCGAGATCGCGGCCGGCGTCACCGCTACTCTGGCCACCGATCCGCGGCTGTCGGTGGTGGAGATCGCCGGGCTTGGCTTCATCAATATGCGGATCTCGGACACCGCGCTGGCTGCCCGCGCCAACGAGATCGCAGCCGATCCTCGGTTGGGTGCCAGCACGGTGGAGACAACTCGCCGCATCCTGGTGGACTATGCCGGGCCCAATGTCGCCAAGCCCATGCATGTGGGCCATCTGAGGTCCTCGATCATCGGCGAGGCCATCAAGCGTATCTTCCGGTTCCGAGGCGACACCGTGGTGGGTGACGCCCACTTTGGCGACTGGGGTTACCAGATGGGCCTGCTCATCGGGGCCGTCATGGATGAGGATCCCTTCATTCAGTCCCTGATGATGCAACTCAACGGTCGTGCGGCCCCCATCACGGCCGACGATGAGAAGACCGCTTTCGCCGCCCTGGAGAGCCGGGTCAGCCTGGAGGATCTTGATCGGCTCTATCCAGCTGCAGCGGCACGGGGCAAGGCAGAGCCGGAGTACCGTGACCGGGCCCGCAAACTCACCGCTGAACTCCAGGCCAAGACACCGGGCTACCACCTCCTCTGGCGACACTTTGCCCGAGTGACCCGGGTTGCCCTAGAGCGTGATTTTCATGCCCTGGGAGTCGATTTCGACCTCTGGAAGGGCGAGAGCGATGTCGATGATCTGATCGGACCCATGGTCGTTGCGTTGGACGACAAAGGCCTGCTGGTGGACGACCAAGGTGCCCGGATCATCCGGGTCGCCCGCCAGGGAGACAAGCGCGACCTGCCCCCCCTGCTGGTGGTCTCGTCGGAAGGTTCAGCCATGTACGGCACGACCGACCTGGCCACTGTCCTGGACCGCAAGCGCAGCTTCGACCCCGATCACGTGCTCTATGTCGTGGACCAGCGGCAGGCCGATCACTTCGAGGTGGTGTTCCGTGCGGCATACCTGGCGGGCTATGCCCCGGAAGGCGCGCTGGAGCACATCGGCTTTGGCACCATGAACGGCCTGGATGGCAAGCCCTTCAAGACCCGTGAAGGCGGAGTGCTGAAGCTAAACGATCTGATCGAGATGACCCGCACCAAGGCCCGTGAGCGCCTGCGGGAAGCCGACCTGGGCGCCGAACTGGACCCCGATGCCTTTGACGCCACAGCCCACAAGGTCGCCGTGGCGGCGTTGAAATTCGCCGATCTGCAAAACTTCCGGGGCACATCCTACGTCTTCGACCTGGATCGCTTCTCCAGCTTCGAAGGCAAGACCGGCCCCTATCTGCTCTATCAGGCCGTCAGGGTGAAATCCCTGCTGCGCAAGGCCGCCGACGACGG
>JANPAO010000101.1:0-2750 GCA_031429955.1 Phenylobacterium sp.
GCGGCGATAGTCGTCGATCGGCACGCCGGTTTCGGTGGCCAGGGCCGCGATCTCGTGGCGGATGTCACCGACCTGAGAGGCGTCATTCTCGACGAACTTGGTCCAACGCACGCCCAGCGGCTTGACCTGATCACTCCAGGCCGGGTTCAGTTCAGATCCGAAATAGGCCTTGAGGAACTCGCTGCGGCTGATGCCATAGCTGTCGGCCAGACGCAGCAGTCGGCCTTCCAGGCCCATCAGGCGCTTGTTGATGGCATAGAGCTGCTCAACCAGGGCCTCGATGCGGTTGTTGTTCAGCTTCAGGGTCTTCAGGTGCTGCACAATCGCCAGACTGGCGGTCTCGTAGGCCTTGCGGTCGACCTCAGCCAGGTCCTCGCCCTTCAGGCGCTGGCCCACCAGCTTTTCCTGCAGGGCCCGGAAGGCGTCGAATTCCAGGGCAATGGCGTCCAGGGTCGCCATGACCCCTTCGCGCAGCTCGCCTTCCATGGCGCTGATGGTGGGGCCGGCACCGTCGTCGAAGTCGTCGTCGTCGTCGCTCTCGGTCTTGGCGATGGCTTCACCGTCGGCAGTGACCTCGGCCTCTTCGGCTTCCTCTTCCTCAGGCGGGGCATTGGCCAGGGCCTCGGCGGCGGCCGCAGCATTGATGCCGTTATAGGTCAGGTCGAGGTCGATGACCTCCCGCAACAGAATGCGACCGGTCCCCAGTTCTTCGCGCCAAACCATGATGGCCTCGAAGGTGAGCGCGCTCTCGCACAGGCCTCGGATCATGGTGTCGCGACCGGCTTCGATCCGCTTGGCGATGGCAATCTCGCCCTCGCGCGACAGCAGTTCGACCGAACCCATTTCCCGCAAGTACATCCGCACCGGGTCATCGGTGCGGTCGTAGGCGGCTTCCTTGGGGGTCTCGACGACCGCCGTCTCCTCGCGGACCGCGACCTCACCGCCCTCGGCGTCTTCTTCGGCCTCAACGACGTTGACGCCCATTTCCGACAGCATGGCCAGGGTGTCTTCGATGGCCTCGGAAGTCACTTCCTCGCTGGGCAGCACCTTGTTCAGCTCGTCCATGGTGACGTAGCCGCGGGCCTTGGCCTGCTTGATGAACTTCTTGACGCCGGCATCGGTCAGATCAAGCAGGGGGCCGTCGCCGCCAGTGGTCTCGGTGGGTTCTGCTTCCGCCGTGGTCGTGGTCATCTAGATCTCCGATTCAGCGCCAACCCGCATGCAAGGGTCGGGCCGAAGATGGTTAATTGCGGTCCTGCCGGGAGCGAACCGCGTCCGCACCCGTCACCGCCCTATGGGTTCCAGTCCTTGATCGTGCGTTTCAGCGCGTCGCGTTCACCCTTCAGGCGCTCGAGGACTTCCATGTCGGAGCGCCCGCGAAGGTTGCCCTTGGCGGATCCGATAGCCTCGTCGAGAGCCGCCAGCCTGGAAAGGCGGGCGAAGGCCTGCGACCACTGCGATCTAGCGGCTTCGAGGGAGACATCTGGTTTCATGAAGGGCGCGCCCGCTTGCGTGGCGGCCCGGTCGATGTCTGTCAGCAGCGCGTTAAACCCGCAAGACGCCAGATGGCGTGTGAGGGTGGCAGAGTCAAGGTGTTCGGAGTCCAACCGCAGACGGATGATTTCCTTCGTCATTTCCGACTGGGCGGGGTCCCCGAACCCCTGGGCGGTGAAAGACTCCTCCAGATGGTCATCCAGCACCGGCGGATCGCTGATGGCGTAGTGGGTGAGCGCCGCAGCCATAGGATCAAGTCGAGAGCTCTGCGCCACCATGTTTCGCGTCGCCGCCAAGGCCGACTGCGGGCGCATGGCCTCGTCCTCCGGCTTCCAGAACCGCCCCTTGGAATAGGGACGGCGCGCCCCCTGAGCTTGATAGGCCGGCTGGGGTTGTCGTCCGAAGGCTGAGTCAAAGCGCCTCAGCAGTTCCTCCCGATAGGCCTGCTGCAAGTCCTTATCGGCGATGGTGGCTGCGATCTGGCGCAGGCGCCCCTTGAACCCTGCTTTACGCTCCGGTGTGTCCAGGTTCTCCAGGTCGCGCTCGCGATTGAACAGGGCATCGACGAAGGGAATGGTGTCGGCCAGCTGGGCCCTCAGGGCTCCAGGCCCCTGCTCCCGCAACACTTCGTCCGGGTCCTTAGCGCCTTCAACCACGGCGAACTGGTAGCTCTTGCCGGGCTTCAAGATCGGCAAGGCCCGGTCGATTGCCCGCGACACCGCCGCGATCCCGGCCCGGTCGCCATCGAAACACAGGGTGGGCTCGGCATGGTGGCGCCAGAGCAGTTCCATCTGCTCCTCGGTCAGGGCCGTGCCCATGGGGGCCACCGCCGCGATCCCGGCTCGTTGGCAGGCGATGACATCCATATAGCCTTCCACCACCACAAGCGGTGGAGTCTCGCCCGAAGGGGCGGCGGCAAGGATCTTGCGGCTCTCGGCTAGCCCGTAGAGCAGGTTGCCCTTGTGAAAGAGCGAGGTCTCAGGACCGTTCAGGTACTTGGCGCGGGCTTGGGGATCCAGGGCCCGGCCGCCGAAGGACACCACCCGCCCCCGGGCATCGGTGATGGGGAAGATGATTCGGTCGCGAAACCGGTCATAGGGCGCTCCGCCATCCTCCGGCGCGATCAGCATGCCGGTCTCCACCAGCTCGCTGGGATGGGCACCCTTAGCGATCAGGTAGTCCTTGAGGGTGGTGCGTCCGGCCGGTGCAAACCCCAGCCGAAAACGCCCCCAGTCGCCTGCTGGAAGACCGCGCCG